>NZ_JBAPPI010000248.1:0-14595 GCF_049280035.1 Mycobacterium sp.
AGTGGGAGCACCCACATGGTTATTGCGTTCATGGGTCTCACCTCCTCGCGTGATGTCGCGGTCTCGGGCACGCTACCAACCTGAACCGAATCCCGTCCAATCAATTTCCCGCCCACCGACCCGACCGAGCTCAGCGGGTCGCGGTGATGTATTCCGAGTGCATGATCTTGTCGACGTGCAGGTCGACTTCGGATGGGGTGCGGCCATATTCGGCCTGCAATTCGGGGTTGGTGCGAACGGGGTCAACCGTCCAGCCGTGATCGGCGAGCCAGTCAGCAGGTTTGGTCTTATGCGTGTCGTCGTAGGTCAGCGCGGAGAAATTCACGTCGCCGGACCGGTTGAGACCCGGATAGATCGCTTCCAGCGCGTCGAGCCGGTCCTGGTCCAGGCACGAGCCCAGCGCGCCGATCGCGAGCCGGCTGCCCGGGGCGGAGAGGTCACTGATGCCGGTGAACAGCGTGTCCTGCGCGTCGCTGGTCAAGTAGGGCAAAATCCCCTCCACCGACCACGCAGTGGGGCGTTGCGGGTCAAAACCTGCTGCGCGCAGCGGTATTGACCAGTCCTCGCGCAGATCCGCGGCGACCTCTCCGCGATGGGCGGCGGGCACGGCTGCATGCTCGGCGAGCACGCGCCCTTTGAACTCCAAAACTTTCGGCTGATCGACCTCGAATACTGTTGTGCCACTTGGCCAGTTCAGCCGGTACGTGCGAGAGTCCAAGCCGGCCGCGACGATGACTGCTTGACGGATACCGCGGTCGGCGGCAGAAGAGAAAAATTCGTCGAAGAATCTTGTCTGCACCCCGTACTTCCGGGGGAAGACCGTCGCCCCCTCAGACGTTCCCGGGTCGGCAAGCAGGCCGGTCAGATACGGGTCCGCCGAAGCGGTGATGAAATGCTTCGCGTAGTCATCTCGCACCAACGGGTGCGCACTCAGGGCGTGTAGGGCACGCCATCCGGCGACCAGCAACGCGGTGTAGCCGACGCTACTGACGATGTCCCACTCGTCGTCGTCGGAGCGGATCGATTTGTCCGGTGTGGTCATTGGCCCTCCACCCGATGGAACACATATGACCCGACGGTGATCACCCGGTCCTCGGCGCCCTCGTCGCGCATGACGGTGCGCACCGCGACCGTCCCGCGCGCACCGGCCAGCGGCTCGGCTTCGATCCGGAACGGGCCGGTCTTGCCGCGCGCGACGAACATCACGTGCGACGACGCGCCCTGTAGCCGGTCGGTGCCTGCGACCTCCGCGGCTCGCTGGAGCGCCGCGGTCTCCAGGACGACGAATTGCGGTCCGATGTGTAGTGCGGCGTCCGGTGACGCTACCTCGGCAGCCAATTCCGGTAGCGCCCAGTGCCCGTCGGGGCGGGGGTGTCCGCCGAACACCTGCCAGAGCGGCGGCAAGTCGGGGGAGTCGATCACCTCGATGGGTTCGACGGCCATTCGGCCGAGCCCTTCGGGCGGCGTGCCGATGCTGATGCCCTGGCCCTCGGTCAGCGCGAGCACCCGGGCCGGCCGATCGGCGTCGACGATGCGTGAGCGGCTGAAGCCCATCTGGCGACCGCGTTTCACCTGTTCGGTCGTCACTTCGAAACGGCGCACGTCTCGGCCTGGGTCGAGTACCTGGCACGAATGGATGACCGGATTCGGCACCGCCTCCAGATCCGACATGCCGCCGCCTTCCGGGGAGGCGATGCCGAGCACGGCCAGCAGGATGCCGCCGGTCGTGTTGCGCATGTCGTGGCGCAGCGTGACGGTGTCGTCTACCGGGCCTAAGTCCATCGACGCATAACTGCGACCGATGTAGCGGTAACTCAACAGCCCGCCCCAGCGCCGGCGAAGCTCGGCGGCGTAGGCGTCCGGCTCGCTGGCCAGCTCACGAATGTCTCGCGGCATCATGGCCCCTCTCGCAGGCGAAGGTAAGCCTGGATCGTCGTCCCGTCAGCAGTGGTGTGAGTGCGCACCAGGTCTGCCACCGCGTTGACCACATACAGCCCGTGCCCGCGATCGCTATCGCTGCCGTACGGTCGCCGCCCGGCGAGCGGATCGCCGAGGCAGCCATCGTCGCGCGCTTCGCAGACCACATGGCCATCTTGCCGCCACAGCGCAAGCCGGCACGTCCCGCCCACGTGCGTCAGGCTCGCAGTTGTCAGCTCACTGGCGATCAATTGCAGGTCTGCGGTCTGGTCCGGGGACAGGCCGAACCACTGCGCGTACGCGCCGGCGAAAGCCCGTGCGCCAGCGAGATCGCCGAGTTTCCGCGCCGTGTACCTGACTGCGGTCGGGTCGCTCAACAGCGGTTGGTTGTAATGGGCCAGCATCGCCTCCGGGGCGTATGCCGCGTTGTTGTGGTCGAGAATTCCGTTCTGCCACAGCACCGGATGGGTGCGACGGGCGTCGGCGATGACCTCGGGATCAAGCTGAGAGGCGTCATATGGGCAGAGCACCGTGACGTCCCGGCCGGTGAATGCTCGGTTGAGCAGCGCCTCGTGTTCCACGCATGCGGGGTATTCGACTTCAGATCGACTCGGCCAGATCGGTTCGCCGATCACGCGCACCGGTTGATCGCGATGCGTGTCGACAAATCTGCTCAGCAGCTCGCCCAGGATCCGACTGGGGTTGCGACCCACTTCGGTCATGTCGGTCAGGACCACAGCAGCGACCAGCGAGCCTAATCCCTCGGCCAACACCGCCAGATTGCGTGTTGGTACTGCCACCAGTACCCCTTGGTTTGCCGTTACGGCAGCGGAGATAAATGGCAGCAGGTAATCACGGTAATCCTGCTCGGTGCGGTAGAGAAATGCACGGTGCACAAAGCATTCGTCGGAGGCTTCGTGACCACTCTGTGCGTACGTCACGTCAGCCGCTCCACGAACACCGGGGTGCGGCTCGACCCAACGCCGCCTCCAAAGCACGCTAGCGCTCAGCCACCGCAGATGCGGCAATAACCCGTCAATCACAGCTCCAGAAGTACGGTCACCGGGCCGTCATTGATCAATTCGACCCGCATGTGGGCGCCGAACGTGCCGGTTACCACGTCGGCACCCAGCTGCCGCAACTCCTGCGCGAACGCCGCTATCAGCGGCTCGGCGACGGCCCCCGGCGCGGCGGCATTCCATGACGGGCGTCGCCCCTTGGCGGTGTCGGCGTACAACGTGAACTGGCTGACCACCATGATCGGCGCATTGATGTCGGCTGCAGACCGATCGTCGTCGAGAATCCTTAGCTGCCAGAGCTTTTCAGCGAGCCGCTGGGCTTTGCCGATATCGTCGTCATGGGTGACCCCGACGAACGCCAGCAGCCCCTGGCTGTCGGGTTGGATTTCTCCCACGACGTGCTGCTCGACTGACACCGTCGCCGATGAGACCCGTTGCACCAGAACCCGCATGGGCCCGATGCTGCCATGCGCCGCGAGTAGGGTCGTGTTGTGTCCGTACTGGTCGCATTCTCTGTCACACCGCTGGGCGTGGGCGAAAGCGTCGGTGAGATCGTCGCCGAAGCGGTGCGGGTGGTCCGCGATTCGGGGTTGCCGAACAAGACCGATGCCATGTTTACCGTCGTTGAAGGCGATAGCTGGGACGAGGTGATGGCGGTCGTGCAGCGCGCCGTCGAGGCCGTCAAAGCTCGCTCACCCCGGGTTAGCGTGGTGATCAAGGCGGACTGGCGCTCTGGCGTCATTGACGCGCTGAGCCGCAAAACCGAATCAGTCGAGCGTTTTTTGCGCACTCCGGAGGCTTAGCCGCCGATCGCTGCGCGAAATGCTTCTTCGGCGGCGTCGCCGTGCACCGCGAACACCACGCGCTCAAGCGAACGCGGCTGGTGCTCGCGCACCGCGTCGACCATCAGCCGGGCCGCCTGGTCCAACGGGAAGCCGCCAACTCCGGTACCGAAAGCCACTAAAGCCAATGAGCGGCAACCTAATTCGTCGCCCACATCCAGCGTCGAGCGGGTGGCCCGCGCAATGATGTCAGCCGACGTTTCTAGTCTCCGGGGCCCGCCAAGCTCCATCGTGGCGGCGTGGATCACATAGCGGGCCGGCATCTGGCCGGCCGTGGTCGCGACCGCTTCGCCAAGGCCGATCGGCGCCTTCTCGTCCGACTCGCGCTGCACGGCCGGGCCGCCGGCCCGGGAGATGGCTGCGGCCACCCCGCCGCCATGCCGAAGCTCGGTGTTGGCCGCGTTCGTGATCGCATCCACCTCGAGCTTGGTCACGTCAGCCGCAAGTACCTCTAACTCGATCATCGGTCCATTCTCCTCCGCGCCTAGTGTCATAGCGGTGAGCGCACGCGCGGGCATTGTCGTCACCGGGACCGAGGTGTTGACCGGTCGGGTAACCGACCGCAACGGTCCATGGATCGCCGACCGGTTACTCGAGTTGGGCGTCGAGCTCGCCCACATCACCATCTGCGGTGACCGCGAAGCAGACATCGAGGCGCAGTTGCGTTTCCTGGCAGCCGAGGGCGTCGACCTGATTGTGACCAGCGGCGGGTTGGGGCCGACCGCCGACGATATGACGGTTGCGACCGTGGCGCGGTTCTGCGAACGCGAACTGGTGCTGGACACCGAGCTGGAGGCCAAGATCGCGGCGATCTTGAAGAAGTTGATGGCTCGCATCGACGGCGGCGATTTCGAGGCGGTGCGCGCCGCCAACCGCAAGCAAGCCATGATCCCGGCCGGGGCGCTGGTGATCGATCCGGTGGGGACCGCGCCGGGTGTTGTCGTTCCCGGCAAGCCGGCCGTCGTGGTGCTACCCGGTCCACCCCGCGAACTGCAGCCGATGTGGCCGATCGCCGTCCAGACACCCGCCGTCCAGGCAGCCATCGCCGGCCGGACGATCTACCGCCAGGACACCGTGCGCATGTTCGGATTAGCGGAGTCCGGCCTGGCCGAGACCCTGCGCGACGCCGAGCAGCGGCTGCCCGATTTCGGATCCCTCGAGATCACCACCTGCTTGCGGCGCGGGGAGCTCGAGATAGTGACCCGTTACGAGCCCGACGCCGCCGGCGTGTACAGCCAACTGGTGCAATTGCTGCGCGAGCGGCACGGGCAGCACATCTATTCCGAGGACGGCTCCAAGGTCGATGATCAAGTAGCACAGTTGTTGACCGGCCGCCGGATTGCGACGGCGGAGTCTTGCACCGGCGGACTGCTGGCGGCACGGCTTACCGAGCGGCCGGGTTCGTCGGCCTACCTCGCTGGCGGTCTGGTTGCTTATGCCAACGAGGCGAAAACCGAGTTGCTCGGCGTCGATGCAACGTTGATCCAAGCGCACGGCGCGGTGTCCGAGCCGGTCGCCGAGGCGATGGCAGCCGGTGCGCTGCAACGCTTTGCGGCCGACACCGCGGTAGCGATCACCGGGATCGCCGGTCCGGACGGGGGAACAGCGGACAAGCCGGTGGGCACAGTCTGCTTCACCGTGGCGCTGGCCGACGGCGGGTCGTCGACTCGAACGCTTCGACTGCCTGGCAACCGCGCCGACGTCCGGGAGCGGTCCACCACGGTGGCGATGCATCTGCTGCGCCGAGCGCTCAGCGGTATCGACAGCTCATAACGCAGCGTTCTCCACAGTCGGCAGTTCATCCACAAGCTGTCGATCAGGCAGATCGTATTGCCTCATGTCAAGATGCGCGCGAAGGCCGATTCGTTGCCTCATATGAACGTGCGCGCTTAGGGACGGGGGCTTTGTTCGCGGGTCCGGTTTTGCTGGTGGCCATTTTGAGTAGCCGGGCGGTCAGGGCTTGGATCTGGCGTTGAGTGGCGGCGGGGTTGATGCGGGCGTGGGCTGTGGCCAGGCCTACTATGCGGCCCTCGGTCATGGTTGGGTGATTGATCGCGCGGTGAAACGGGGTGGTCGCGGTGTCGTATTTCTTGGATACCTTGGCGCCCTCGCGGACCTTGGACAGCAGCTTTTGCTGGGGGTAGAAGTAGTTGGTGAGTTTGGACTGCAGCTGCCAAATTTCGTTGAGTAGCAACAATTCTGCTGCGGTGTCATACCGGTGGTAGCCGACCATGGTGCGGACCACCGCCCAGTTTTTCTGTTCGACGTGGCAGCCGTCGTTCTTGTTGGCCGGCCGCGCGCGGGTGAAGGTGATCTGGTGCTTTTCGCACCATTGCAGCAAGTGGACGTTGATGAATTCCGATCCGTTGTCAGAGTCCACCCCCAGGATCGGGAACGGCATCTTGTAGGCGATGTCATTCAGCGCGGCCAAGACGCATTTAGCGGCTTTGCTGAGCACCGAGCGGTTCTCGGTCCAGCCGGTGGCGATGTCGGTGACCGTCAGCGTGAACGCGAACTGGCCGGCGGTGTTGCCGCCGTCGTGGGAGACCAGATCGATCTCGACGAACCCGGGTTGAGCGTCGTCCCAGTCGGCCCAGGTGCGCACCGGGATCTGGCGTTTGAGCAGCGATCCCGGCTTGGTGGCGACACGCCCCTTGAGCTGCTGTGTGCGCCGTTGGGGAGCCAGCCGACGATCGATGGTGGCCGCCGACATCGACACCAACAACGCCGCGGTCTCCTCATCGATAACCAGCTCCCCAAAATGGCGCAACACCGCCACCAGTTCGCCCAACATCGGCGCCAGCCGCTTGCCGGCCGGCATGCCCAGCACCGTCCAGCACACCGTCAGCGCGGCAATGACATCGGGCCCGTACTTCGGTGGCCGCGGACTTCTCGGTGATACCAATTTGGGCTGCACCGCCGTGGTGAGCGCCTTGCGGGCATGGCTACGGTGCCAGCGCGCAGTGGCGCACAACTCATCGAGAATCATGCCCTTTGTCCGCTTGTCCGCCAGCAAGTAGCGAATCGCGATCGTCTCGGTCACTGCCCTGCGCTCGGCCAATGTCAACCCCATCATGTGGGCCTACTGGGGTCATAGCTGACCGATCAGGTAGGCGCGCCGCACGCGCGCATTTTCGATGAGGCAACGAAGCACCATTTCGCGCGCATTCTCGACGAGTCAACGCGCAGATGTCGATGTCGGACCGCCGTGGCATAATCGAAAGTATGTTCGAAGTTCGACTGCCGGACATCGAGGCGCTGGGCGGCCTCGACGACGCGGGCCTGGTGGACACGATGCGCGACGCGGCGCGGATGGAGTCGGCTGCCACCGCGCGCAAGTTCGCCGCCGCGGCTCGGCTCTATCATCGGCGGCTGGCTGAACAAGGCGACGACCGCGAGCAGTGGTGCATCGACGGTTGGGAGCAGGTGGCCGCCGAAGTGGCCGCCGCGCAGGGGATCAGTCGCGGCCGGGCGGCCGGCCAACTTCGGTACGGCCTGGCATTGGCGGAGCGCTTGCCGAAACTCGGCGCCTTGTTCGCCGTCGGCGATGTGGACTTTCGGGTGATCTCGGCGGTGGTGTTCCGCACCGAGCTGATGATCGACGACGCCGCGCTGACCCGGCTGGATGGCTGGCTGGCCCGCAACGCGTCGCGCTGGGGCCGACGGTCCTACCGACAGATCGTTGAAGTCCTCGACTATTGGATACAGAAGGTGGAGCCGGTCGCGGTGCGGGTGGCGCGGGAGACCGAAGACAGTCGCCACATCGGCATCTCGCCGCTGCATTCCGGGATGGCCGAGATTTGGGGCGACGTTCGGGCACCTGATGCGGTGGCTTTCGACCGACGGCTCGATGAATTGGCTGCCACGGTGTGTCCGGGCGATCCGCGCACCAAAGCCCAGCGCCGCGCCGACGCGTTGTCGGCCCTGGCGGCGCGGGCCACCGCGATGCCGTGCGCCTGCGGTTCGCCGGAGTGTCCGGCGGCCAACCAGGACGCCACCGTCGGGGATGTCATCATCCATGTGTTGGCCGAAGCTGCCACCGTCAGCGGCGATTCGACCGCTCCCGGTTATGTGCCGGGCTTCGGCGGCTTGTCCGCGCAGGCGGTGGGACAGCTGGCCGCATCGGCCAAGCTGCGGCCGGTGCTTCACCCCAAGGACTCTGCTCCCGAGCCGCGGTATCGGCCCTCGGCGGCGTTGGCCGATTTTATCCGCTGCCGCGACCTGAGCTGCCGGTTCCCTGGTTGCGACCGCCCGGCTGCCTACGCCGACATCGACCACACCGTGCCCTGGCCGCTAGGCCCGACCCATCCGTCAAACCTCAAGCTGCTCTGTAGGATTCACCATTTGCTGAAGACGTTCTACAGCGGGCCCAACGGCTGGCGAGATCGCCAAGAACCTGACGGCACGGTGATCTGGACCTCACCGACGGGCCACAGTTACACCACGAAACCCGGTGGGGCTGTGTTGTTTCCCGTGTTAGCCGTTCCGACCGGCACGCTGGCGTTGCCGACGTCGACGCCGCCAGACACCGGCAACCGCGGACTGATGATGCCGGCCCGTCGACGAACCAGGGCCGCCGACCGCGCCGCCCGCAACAACTGGGAACGCGGAATCAACGAGGCGCGCATCGCCGCAGCCCGAGAGGCCGCCCGGATCGCGGCATGCAACGACCCGCCACCCTTCTAAGCTTCGGCTGCAGATCAGTCGGGCCATCGCCAGAGGCTAGTTCACGTCGCCGACAGCAGCGTCGTCAATCGTCGCGATGACGCCGCTTTGCTTGGTGCCGAAGCGGATTCCGGTCGCGTCCCTGCCGATCGCCGTCAAAAGGGCGACGGCGATCAGTACCGGCACAATCGTCGCGGCTAATGCGAAGGGATAGCCGTGAGTAGCGGCCAGTCGCTCTTGGATCGGCAAGTTGAACGCCGCCAAAAGATTCCCCAACTGGTAGGTGACCCCGGGGTAGAAGCCCCGGATGGCATCCGGCGACATCTCCGTCAGATGCGCCGGAATGACACCCCACGCGCCCTGCACGACGAGTTGCATCAGAAACGAGCCGAGGCACAGCATCGCCGCGGTGTGCGAGAAGGCGAACAGCGGCACGATCGGTAGCCCCAACACCGCACAGAACACCACGGTGTGGCGACGACCGAATCTCTGGGACAGCGTGCCGAAGAACAGTCCGCCGACGATCGCGCCGACGTTGTAGATCACCACGATCCACTTCGCTGTCGTGCTAGGCAGCGCAGCGCCACCGTTGTGGGCGGCCGACAGAAAGGTCGGGTAGACATCCTGGGTGCCGTGGCTCATCCAATTGAAGGCGGCCATCAGCAGCACCAGATAGACGAACCGGCGGACGATCGCGGCGTCGCGCAACACATCGCGGATCCTGGTGTGGGTCAGCCGCATTCGGTGCTGTTCGGCCTCCCACACTTCGGACTCCTTCACCCGGTACCGGATGATCAGGCTGACCAGCGCCGGGATCACGCTCAGCCCGAACAGCCAGCGCCACGACAACCCGAGTCGGTCCATCACCAACAGCGACGCCAACGTTGCGAGCAGATAGCCGAATGCGTAGCCCTCTTGCAACAGGCCGGAGAAGAAGCCGCGTCGCTCGGCAGGAACCTTCTCCATCGCGAGCGCGGCGCCCAGACCCCACTCACCGCCCATCCCGACGCCGTATAGCAGTCGCAGGATTACCAGCACAGTGAAATTCGGTGCGAACGCACACAGGAAACCGACCAGGGAATAGAACGTCACGTCGACCATCAGCGGTAGCCGCCGGCCCACCCGGTCGGCCCACAGCCCGAACAACAAGGCGCCCACCGGGCGCATCAACAGGGTGGCGGTTGTCAAGAACGCGACTTCGGTTCTGGTGTGGTGGAAGGTCTTCGCGATATCCGCATAGACCAGCACAACGAGGAAGTAATCGAAGGCGTCCATCGTCCAACCCAGCAGCGCGGCAATGAACGAGTTGCGCTGGTCGGCGGTGAGCGGTTTTCCAGGCACCTGCACCGTCTATCACACCGCCGGCTTCCGCGTGACGTGCACCGAATGAAATCAGATCTTTTCGATGCTGTCCCAGAGCTCGACCATGGTGTGCAGAATTTCCTCGGCGCGGCCCAACCCGGCGAGATGGCTTTCACCGGGCAGGTGATACAACTCCGCGTCGGGCAGCCTGTCGACGACGTGTTGGCCATGCGCGAACGGGACGATGGCCTTGAATTCGGGCCGGACCAGCAGCGCCCGGTCGACGACCGGTGGCCAATCCGGCCTCCTGCGGTTTTCAGGCCGGTAGGGTTTCGTGCGACAACCCGGTGCTCTGTGGACTGGAGTGACGCATGCAAATCATCGATGCCGACGGACACGTCGCCGAAAACCCATCGCTGGCGATCGAGGCCATGAAGCGATGGCCACATCGCGTCACGGCCAGCGCCGACGGGAAACCGAGGTTGGTCATCGAAGGCCGCAACTATCCCGAAGACAGCGGTCCGGGCGCCGGCTGCCCGCCCGAGCACGGGATCAGCAAGGCCTCCGACATCAACTGCAGGTCGGTCGAGGGTGTATTGGGCGACGCCGATCGCGATCAGATCAACACCATGGTGCTGTATCCCAGCTTGGGGCTGTGCGCGCCCAGCCTCGAGGACCCCGAGTTCGCCGCCGGGTTCGCACGCCTCTACAACCAGTGGATCGCGGATTTCTGCGCCCCGGCCAGCGGCCGGCTTCGCGGCGTCGCGGTGACCCCGATCGAGCACGGGCAGGCGGCGATCGACGTCATGCGGGAGGCGAAAGATCTCGGACTGGTGGCCACCCTCGTCCCGCCGGCGCTCAAGACGCGCAACCTCGACCACCCCGACCTCGACCCGTTTTACGCTGCAGCGGTCGAGCTCGAAATGCCGCTTGGCATTCACGGCGCGCCCGGTATCCATCTGCCGAAGATCGGCGTCGATCGCTTCACCAACTACATCCAGGTGCACTGCATCAGCTTTCCGTTCGACCAGATGACGGCGATGACCGCGATGGTCTCTGGCGGCGTCTTCGATCGGCATCCAGGATTGCGGGTGGCCTTCCTCGAGGCGGGTGTGGGCTGGGTGCCGTTCTTCATCGACCGCCTGCACGAGCATTTCGAGAAGCGTGGCGACTGGATCGAGCGTGGCTGGCAACGCGACCCGCAAGAGTACGTGCAGGCCGGCAACATCTTCGTGACGTGTGAGCCGGAGGAGCCGATCTTGCCCGGCGTCATCGATGTGCTCGGCGACGACTTCATCATGTTCGCCAGCGACTATCCGCATTGGGACGGCGAATGGCCCGAGAGCACCAAGCACCTGCGCACCCGCCCCGATATCAGCGAAGCCACTCGGGCGAAAATCGGCGGGTTGAACGCGCAGCGCTTCTACGGTCTCAACTGAAGCGGTCAGCTAGGCAGTCAGCGCGCCTGCCATTTCGGAGGTCGTTTTTCGGCGAAGGCGCGCGGACCTTCTTTGGCATCCTCGGTCGCGAAAATGCGGTCGCTGTGCCGGGTTTCGTTGGCGTACGCAGATTCCAGATCAAGGGCCAGACCCTCGACAGCCGATTGCTTGGTCGCTGAGGTGGCAAGCGGCGCGTTGGCCGCGATTCGCTCGGCGTAGTCATAGGCAGTTTCCATCAGCTGGTCCGCCGACACCACGCGATTGATCAGCCCCATGGCGAGCGCGCGCTCGGCGTCCACCATGTCCGCGGTCAACAGCAATTCCATCGCAAACGCGTAGGGCAACTGGCGAGGCAGCCGCACCGTGCTGCCGCCGCCGGTGAACAATCCGCGCTTCGGCTCCATCACGGCGAATCGTGCCTCGGGCACGGCGACGCGAATATCGGTGGAAGTCAACATTTCGAATCCGCCCGCCACGCAGACACCGTTGACGGCGGCGACGATCGGCTTGTAGATCGGAAACTGATGCAGGACAGCATGAATAGCGTCGGTTTTGTTCCATCCGGCGGGCTGGGGTAAGTCCCCGATCAACTCTGGAATGAACTTTTTGAGATCCGCGCCGGTGCAAAAATCGCGGCCAACGCCGGTGATAACGCCAACCCACGCATCGGCATCATCGCGAAAGGCGGCCCAAGCGTGGGCAAGATCGCGGAAATGCGCCATGTCGAGCGAGTTACGCGTCTCGGGTCTGTTGATCGTGATCGTCACGATGCGACCGTCCCGCAGGTAGTCGATGCTCACCGCGTCCTTCGAGATTTGCAGTCGCTATCTTTGCAATGATAGTAAATCACCTCGGCTGCTCGGTGACCAGCGCGGTACCGGCGCCTTTGGCACTCCCGGAGGTCGGACTGCCAGGTGAAGGTGCGAGCACTATCGTTATGCGGATCGACGCCGTTACCGATACCCGTCGACCCGAGCTGGACACCATTCACAGAATTGAGGGGCCATGGCCGAATTCGATCCACATGAAGGTGAAGCGCAAACCATTGTCAGTCTGGCTGAGGCGGCGATGCACATGTACCGCGCTGCCATCGATTCTCTGCCGTTCCCTGAGGACAAGAAGTTTCAGAAACGCGCCGAGGTGGTTCTCACCGGCATGCGGAAGCTTCGCGCGGCGCTAACGGAGGCGGCAAGCCACAGCAGGCCGAGCCCCACCGTCATGATGGCGCTCAGCGATGTGCGCAGGCGCTACGACGATCTGATGGAGCGTGCCACGGACGCCCCCGGAGCAACTCTGGGCCAACAGCTATACACCGCACGCATCCACGCGAAGTTGTCGGCGCACGAGGCGGCCAACGGAATGGGACTTCGATCAGATCTGCCGGACGAACTCGAATTCGGGGCGGCTCCGACCGACCAGGAGACGCCGCTGGTTCAACAGCTGATTGCCGCGATCCGCGCGGTGGCAGGTTTAGAGGACCTCGAGCACCCACTGCCACCCGCCGGAGAGAACCTGAACGGCTGGGAGGAAGCGCTGGTCGTGAACGGCGCCGGCGAAGAGGCTAACGCGGCAGCTCACTAGCTCAACGAATCGTCAGACCGGTCAGCGCCCTGGCGATGACAAGCCGCTGAATCTCGCTGGTGCCTTCAAAGATGGTGAAGATCTTGGCATCCCGGTGCATCCGCTCGACCGGATAATCGCGGGTGTAGCCGTTGCCGCCGAGGATTTGGATTGCTTCATCGGTGACGTACACCGCGGTCTCGCTGGCATACAACTTCGCCATTGAGCCCTCCGCTGAGGTGAATGGCTTGTCATTTCGTTGCATCCAGCTGGCCCGCCAGACCAGCATTCGCGATGCGTCGATGCGGCTTTTCATGTCGGCCAGCTTGAACGCGATGGCTTGGAATTCGGCGATCTTCCGCCCGAACTGTTCGCGCTGGCGAGAGTATTCCAGCGCGTACTCGTAAGCGGCGCGCGCGATGCCCAACGCCATCGCACCGACCACTGGGCGGGTGCGCTCAAACGTCATCATCGCCGCCTGGCTGGATGTGCGATGTCCTTCCCGAATTTTGGCGATCCGGCGTTCGAAACGCTCTCTGCCGCCGAGGATTAACTCACCAGGAAGCCCGACATCATCGAGCACCACCTCAGCCGTATGGGATGCCCGGATACCGTGCTTCTTGAACTTTTGTCCCTGGGACAAGCCCTTGGTGCCGGGAGGCACGATGAACGTCGCCTGCCCCCGAGTGCCCAACTCGGGCTCCACCGACGCCACCACCACATGGACATTGGCGATTCCGCCGTTGGTAGCCCACGTCTTGGTGCCGTTGAGCACCCACTCGTCGGCGGCTTCGTCATACCTTGCCCTGGTGCGGACGGCTCCCACGTCGGAACCGGCACCGGGTTCAGACGAGCAGAACGCCGCCAGCTTGGGGTCGCCCGGGGTGCCGAACATCTGCGGCAGCCACTCGCCGAGTTGTTGCGGGGTCCCGTTGGCGGCCAGTGCGGCCGCCGCAAGCCCGGTGGCCATGATCGACATCGCAATCCCGGCGTCACCCCAGAACATTTCCTCGAACACCGTCGGCATGCCCAGACCGCTGGATTCGGCCGCCATCTGGCCGAATAGGTCGGGGGTGTAGAGCCCGACCTTGGCAGCCTCTTGGATGATCGGCCACGGGGTTTCTTCCCGCTCGTCCCACTCCGCGGCCGCCGGCCGGATAACCGACTCGGCAAATTCATGCACCCAGTCACGGACGTGGACCACTTCCTCCGACAGGTCCATCGAAAACGTGGCGTCCATCAGCGCTCCCATCAGTGATTTCGGCCGCACAGTCTTGCCGTGCTGTCGGCCGATACCTACAGTAAACGCTTGTGCACTGAGTGAACAAATCAGCAGCTCAGCGGCAATTCGAACTTCTGAGAGGCACACATGCAGCGCAGCGATATCCGAGCGGTCGGCGATCTGGCGGGGGAGGCGTCGTCATTGGCGACGACTCTGGTGCGCGAGATGCACGCCGGGATCGCCGGCCGGGTCTTCGGTTCAATCGGGCCACCGGCAGCACCGACAAGAGTGCTCCATGACGGGTTCACCCGCGCGATCTACGGCGGTGTGGACCGAGGCATCCGCGGTGCAACCCAAGCCGTCGGTGCGGTTGCCGCAGAAATCTGGGGGAGCGACACCCACGAAGCTCTCGAATCGCGCACCGGGTCGGCCGCAGTCATCGCCGCGGTCAACGGCTTGTATGGGGACGAGTTGACTGAGCGCGACAACCCGCTTGCGGGCGCGATGGTCATCCGGCACCGCGGCAAACCCGTTGAGCCGACGGCCGACGCGATTGCGGCTGCATTCCCGACGGCCACCGATCGGGTCGTGGTGTTCCTGCACGGCTGGTGTCTTACCGAGCGGTCATG
>NZ_JBAPPI010000249.1:0-1505 GCF_049280035.1 Mycobacterium sp.
ACGCCCGCCCATGTCGCCTTCCACGCGGCGATCGCCTCGTCGAGCAGCGCGCCTCGCCGGTCGAAATCAGCGCCCAGCGCTTCGAATTCGGCCTTCAGGTAGCCGGCCGCCGTACCGAGGGTGAACCGACCGCCGGAGAGCAGATCGAAACTCGCGGCCGCCTTAGCCGTCAGGTATGGGCTGCGATAGCCCGATACCAGGATGTAGGTCATCAACCGGATGCGGGTGGTAGCGGCCGCCGCGAAGCTCAGCGACACGAACGGGTCGAAGGCGTGGTGGCCGCCGCGGGCCAACCACTCCCGGTCGGGATAGGGGTGTTCAGACATCGAGAAGGCATCGAAGCCGGCCTCTTCCACCAGGCGTGCGACGTCGCCGATACCTGCGCCCTCACACCAGCGGTTCCAGTGCTTGACGGCCCGCATCGGAAACATCAGGTTGTACCGCACTTTGCTCCTATTTACTTTCCGGGCCGACTATCTCACCAGCGATCGCGCGATGATCTCGCGCTGGACTTCCGTGGCGCCTTCGCCGAGCCGCTTGACCCGCAGGTCGCGAAACCATCGCTCCAGCGGCAGTTCGGTGGAGATTCCCAGCGCGCCGTGAATTTGGATGCACCGGTCCAGAACTCGGTAGGCGGCTTCCGTTCCGAACATCTTGGCCACCGACGCGTCTACCCGGACGTCGCGTCCAAGGTCGGCGTTCCAGGCGGCTTGGTACATCAGCAGCCGCGCGGCGCGCAAGTCCACCTCACAATCCACCAGCATCCACTGGATACCCTGCTTATCAGCTAGCCTGCCCCCGAACACGTCCCGATCTCTGGTCCACTGGCAGGTCATGTCCAGCGCGCTCTGCGCAATGCCGATCGGCCCGGCCGCATACACGATGCGGCCGTGCACCAGGAACTCGCTGGCCAACGAAAAGCCCTGTCCCTCAGCGCCGATCAGTTGGGTGGCCGGGAGCCGTACATTGTCGAAGTGCAGTTCGTAAGGGGCGAAGGACGCCATTACGGGGATACGGCTGAACGTGACGCCTGGGGTGTCCTTTTCGAGAATGAATGCCGAGATGCCTTGTCGACCTTCGCCGGTGCGGGCGTATACCACCCCCCAATCGGCGTCCGGGGCGTGCGAAATCCACATCTTGGAGCCGTTGAGCACATAACAGCCGCCGTCACGCGTCGCCCTGAGCTTGATCGCGCGCGCCGGGTCCGATCCGCCGGACGCCTCGGTGATCGCGGTGTAGGCCTTGGACATGGTGCCGTCGATGACGGGTCTGGCGTACTTTTCGAACTGCTCGGGCGACGCCTTGAACATGATGTTGGGCGGGTTGCCACCGAACGCGCCGAGGGCCGGAAAGAACGCTCCCATCCGGCATTTCGCAGCTTCTTCGGCGACCACCACTTGGCCGAGGACACTGAGCCCCGCGCCGCCGTACTCCTCGGGCGTCTGCAGCGACCACAGTCCGATCTCCCTGGCTTTGGCCTGCAACTCGACGAGCTGTTCGCGGGG
>NZ_JBAPPI010000250.1:0-3231 GCF_049280035.1 Mycobacterium sp.
CGTCGTGGCCGCGCTGGCTGTTCACCCGCCCGGGTATCGGCTGCCCGGCGTGCCGATGACGCTGGAGCGTGGGCGCCTGCACGGGCGTGCGGTCGCGGTAGCCGGCCTGCCCCGGGCGGAGCTGATCGTCACCTTGGCCTCGTCACCTGACGGGCCGGTCGCCGCCGTCGCTCGCGTCGGCGACGGCGTGTCCGTACAAGCCGTGGAGTGCACCGATCCCGCACAGCCGGTTGCCGACATCGAGATCGACACCGAACCCGTCGTCACCGCGCCAGTGGATGTGGAATCGGCGCTGGCGACACCGTTGGTCGCCGCGGCCGCCGACCTGGTTGGTGTAGCCGACGGCGCGCTGGCGCGCTCGGTCGAGCATGCGAAATCACGACAGCAGTTCGGCAAGCCGATCGGCGCCTTCCAGGGAATCAAGCACGCGTTGGCCGACAACTACGTCGCCCTGGAGCGCGCTCGCAGTCTCACCTATGCGGCGGCAGCGCGCCTCGACGATCCCGCGACGTCGCCCTCGGCCGGCTGGACCGCTGCGGCGCTGGCCAAAGCAGCGGCAGCCGAGGCGGCGGTCGGCTGCGCTCGCACCGGCGTTCAGGTCCACGGCGCTTTGGCGCAGACCTGGGAGCACGACATGCATTTGTATCTGCGGCACGCCTGGCAAGGCGCCTCGACGCTGGGAGACAGCCGCGCGCTCTACCACGCAGTGGGACGCCGCGTCGCCGGGGGCGCGGCATGACGCGCGCCAACAACGACGTGGTGGCCGAATATGCCGCCTGGTTGACGGACTTTCTGCCGGACGACTACTACGACCGCTACCGCGAGTATCGCTGGGACCTCGATCTTCGGCGTGGTTATCAGCGCGCGGCGTTCGAGGCGGGCTGGTTGCAACCGACCTGGCCGCGCGAACACGGCGGTCGGTCGTTGGGCTTGGCCGACGCGATGGAGATCCGGCTCGAGGGAGCGATGCGATCGGCACCCAAGATGCCCAACATCGCCGGCCCCAATGTTGTTGCGCCGGGGATTCGCCAATTCGGCACGGCTGAGCAGATCGACCGTCTGCTGGTGCCGCTGCTACGCGGCGACGAGTGGTGGGCACTGGGCATGTCGGAGCCCGAAGCCGGATCCGATTTCGCCGGCCTGCGCACCCGCGCCCAGCGGGACGGCCCAGAAAGCAAAGTGTTCCGGGTCAAAGGCAGGAAGATCTGGACCACCCAGGCGCATCTGTCCAAGTGGTGCACGCTCTACGCCCGCACCGACCCGGACGCACCCAAACACCGCGGCATCTCCTGCCTGATCCTCGATCTCGAATCCCCCGGGGTGACAATCGAACCCATCCGGATGGCGTCGATCTCCGACGAGACGTTCTGCGAAGTCATTCTCGACGACGTCGAGGTGCCGGTGGCGAACCTGCTGGGGCCCTGCAACGGCGGATGGCAAGTCGCATTGGCGTCGCTGAACCATGAGCGCCAGATGATCTGGATCATGAACTGGGTCGAGATCCAACGTGGACTCGATTCCATTCGAGGATCACAGACCGCGCACGACGACTACGCCTCCGGTGAGGTCTTCACCGAGCTCGGCTCACTGCTCGCCGACGCCGAAGCGCTGCGGGCTACCGGGTACCGCTCCCTGCACAACGAACTCGCCGGTCGGCCAAGCCCAGAAGCCGACATCCTCAAACTCCTCGGGTCGCTGACCCTGCAGCGGGTTTGGGAGCTTGCCGGCGCGGCCACCGGACCGACCTCGATCAGCGATGCAGACCTGCTGTTCGAACGTCAAGACGCGTTGGCGGCGACCATCTACGGCGGGACATCCGAAATCCAACGCAACATCATCGCCGAGCGGCTGCTCGGACTACCGAAGGGATGATGATGGATTACGACCTCGGTGCCGACGCCGTCGAACTCAGAAAGCGCTTGCGGGACTTGATTTCCGCACATATCCCGGAAGGGTTCTTGGGCGCCTGCACCGACGACCCGAGAGACCTCGCCACCACCGAGTCGTTTTGCAAGCTGCTGGCCTCCGACGGACTGTTGGCCCTGGCCTGGCCGAAAGAACATGGCGGCGGCGGAGGTTCGGTCTGGCAGCAGACCGTACTGCGTGAGGAAATGTGGGCCCACCATGAACCCCGCGGAGCGCAGTACATGGGTATCAACTGGGTCGGGCCCGCGCTGATGCGTTATGGGACCGCCGAGCAGAAGGCCCGACACCTCTCTGCCATCTCCGCCGGAGAAGTGATCTGGTGCCAGGGATTCTCCGAGCCGGAAGCCGGAACCGATCTTGCGTCGCTGCGTACCCGAGCGGTGCCGGACGGCGACGGTTGGCGTGTGACCGGCCAGAAGGTCTGGACCTCGTATGCCCAGATGGCTTCCTGGTGCGTGCTGGCGGCGTGCACCGACCCGGACGCGCCGAAACCCAAGCGGCTCAGCCTGTTTCTCGTACCCATGGACCGGCCCGGTATCACCGTGCGGCCAATCCGTTCAATGCTGGGACCACACCACCTCAACGAGGTATTCCTCGACGACGTCGAGGTGTTCGCCGATGAGGTCCTCGGCGAGGTTGGGGACGGCTGGCGGGTTATGCGCGAGGCCCTCGCCTTCGAGCGGGTCGGGATCGCCCGGTACGCGCGGTGCGAGTCGCTGCTGGACCGGATGCAGAACGAACTCGGCGACGACTGGGACCAGTTGCCCGAGTCGATCCGGGCCCGCTGGGTGCGGGCGCTGATCGACTTGCGGGTTGCGCGGCTGCTGGCCTATCGCGCGGTGTCGCTGCAGGATGACCCATCGGCGGGCGCGGCCGCCAGCGCCGCCCGGATCGCAACCACCACCTGCGATCAGCAGGTCGCGGAGCTGTTGTTCGACGTGCTCGGCCCCACGGCATTGGACAGCGGCGCCTCCGCGCCACTCCACGGAGCGGTTGAAGACCACTGGCGTTACGCCCAAGCCGCCACCGTCGCGTCCGGAACGATCGAAGTACAGCGAATGCTGGTCGCACGCGAAGCCTTGGGAGATCACCGGTGAAAACCGCACTGCCAGAAGATATTACCGAATTCGCCGCGGTCGCCGCCAAGCGGTTCGTCCGGTTCGGCGGCCCGCAGACGGCGCTGCGCGCCGAAACCGAGGAACACTTGCGGCATGACGCCCGGTCCGCGTTGGCCGACCTCGGCGCATTCGACCTCGACGTCAGATCCTCTCCCGACGATCTGCTGGCGGCTGCGGTGCTCTGCCA
>NZ_JBAPPI010000251.1:0-8110 GCF_049280035.1 Mycobacterium sp.
ACCGAGGCCTGTCCGGCGCAATAGGCCTGACCTGCCGAAATCTGGTGGAGTTATGACGTTGCGTAACGCCGACGCCGGCTAGCCGAATAGTTCGAACAGCGTTGGCGTCGCTCAACTGTGGAGCCGATGACGGTGGAGCTAAGGGTGTCTGAGTTCACGACATAGGTGACAGATGAGTCGCGACATGGGTGACACCTGCAATGACCCATGATGAGTTGCGTCATAGGTGACAGTCATGGCTCATGTCCAAAGCACGTGTGGTCGTTCTCGAAGTCACCAGTGGTCACCTCACCGTGACGGCCGCAGCCCGGGCCTATGGGCTCTCGCGGCAACACATCTACCGACTTCTCAACGCAATGGGGTAGTCAATTACCTGTCACTTACCTGTGCGCGGGCCGTATCGTCGGGGTCGTCAGTCATCCAGCGGCGGCGTCGCCGCCAAGCGGATTCATCTGATCGCAAAGATGGGGAAGGTCTTATGACCACAGGGACCGCGCTCGACATGGCGGCGCTCGACAGGGCGCTTGATGACTTGCACATCGGTGCACCCAGCTGGGTGGCCCTGCCACTCGGCGACAAGGTGGCACTGCTCGAGGCGCTGCCGCCGAAGATCCTCGACCTCGGCCCGCAGATGGTGGCTGCGGCCGGCCACGCGAAGGGCATCGCGTCGACCTCCGCCTGGGTCGCCGAGGACTGGATGTCGGCCGTGTGGATCTTCATTCAGAATGTCAACGCACACGTCCTCGCGCTCAAGCGAGTAGTGGCCGGGCAGGAGCCAATCAGGGCCAACGCAGTCCACACCAGGCCGGACGGCCAGGTCGTCGTCGACGTCTTCCCGGTGACCGGATACGACCGGTTGCTACTCAACGGCTACAAGGCGCAGGTGTGGATCGAGCCGGGTATCAGTGCCGCGCGGACTCGCGAGGATGCCGCCAAGATGTACCGGGGTGGCGGCTACGACCACCCGGGAGTCTGTCTCGTCCTAGGCGCAGGCAACGTCGGAAGCATTACGGCACTGGACATCCTCGGCCAGCTGTACGCGCGGGGCAGTGTCTGCGTCGTGAAGATGAACCCGGTCAACGAATACCTCGGCCCGTTCTACGAGAAGATCTTCAGTGAATTTGTCTCGCGTGGCTGGCTCCGCTTCGCGTATGGCGGCGCCGACGTTGGCGGCTACCTCGCACGCCATCGCAAGACCGACTCCATTCACATGACGGGTTCGGCTGCGACCTACGACGCCATCGTGTGGGGTACCGATGCGGAGGCCGCAACCCGCAAGGCCAACAACACACCGATCCTGGACAAGCCGATCTCAGCCGAGCTGGGCGGCATTAGTCCGTTCATCGTCGTGCCAGGCGACTGGAGCGACGCCGACATCAGGTTCCAGGCCGAACACATCGCAACCAGCAAGCTCAACAACGCCGGCCACAACTGCATTGCGACGCAGGTTCTGGTCCTATCGCAGGACTGGCCGCTCGCTGACAAACTCATCGCCGAGGTTGGCAAGGTCATGCGCGAGGTCGAACCTCGCCCCACGTACTACCCGCGCTCCGACGACAACACCGACAAGGCCTGCGACGAGATGAGCGGTGCCGCGTTCCTCAGTAGCGACAAGAGCCGCGTGCTGATCCCTGACGTCGACCCGCACGGCGGTGCCAGCATTTTGCGCGACGAGGTCTTCGCCGGAGCGCTGGGAGTCGTGCGCCTTCCCGGCAAGACCGCACCGGAGTTCCTGAGCGACGCCGTTGAGTTCTCCAACGATGTTCTGCCCGGCACCCTCGGGGCAACCGTCGTCATCGACCCGAAGACGCGCAAGACGAATACGGCGGCCTTCGACGCAGCGATTTCCCATCTGCGCTACGGCGATATCGGCATCAACGTGTGGTCGGCGATGGCTTTCTCGCTGGGCTACCCATCCTGGGGCGCGTTCCCTGGCAACACTTCACAGAACATCGGAAGCGGCACAGGGGTGGTGCACAACGCCTTCTTACTGCAGCACGTGCAGAAGGCCGTCATCGAGATCCCGTTCCGTCCGGCGCCGCGCGCCATCCTCCACGGTGAGCTCACGATGTCGCCGAAGCCCGTCTTGTGGATCACCAACAAGACGGCTCAGACCACGATCCGTCGTCTGGCCAAGTTCCAAGTGGACGGCAACCCCCGAGCGCTGCCGGGGATCTTTGCGTCCGCTCTGCGCGGCTGAGGAAGACGCGTCAACCGCCGACAACTTCCCCCGCCGCACGAAGCTCTCCCGTAGACCCCGCCATCCTGCTCGGCTGGCGGGATGCGCGGATGATCACCCGGGCACCGCAGCGTCCGCGCCACCGGCTCGCGACCGAGCATCGCTACTGCGGCGTGGACATCATCGACATAGTCGGCAATCGAGCAGGAGTTGAGCGGCTGACCCAAACCGCTTGAGCCATGACCACGCAGGCTCACCGCGATGGCCCGAAATCCCCTATCGGCGAAGAAGTCCAAGAAGTGGTCATCCCAGCACCGCCCAGCACCCGGTAAACCGTAGCCCGGCTGACTTTGAGCGTCGTCGCGATGGTCGTGGCCGGCTCGCCGCTGTCATGCATTCGGCGCGCCAGCGCCGCCTGCTCGTCGGATAGCGCCTTTGGCCTGCCAATCGACTGGCCGCGCGTCCGACGCGCTTCCCTTGCCGCCGAACGGCGCTCGCGCCCCAGCTCCAATTCAAGCTCTGCCAAGCTCGCGAGGACACCGGCCACCATCCTGCCGGTCGCGTTGGATGTGTCGATGCCTTCGCGCAGCGACCGCAGCACGATCCCGCGCTCACCAAGCTCGCGGATAGTCACCATCACCTCAGCGGCGTTGCGGCCCAGCCGGTCGATACCCACGACCACGATGGCGTCGCCCTGGCGTGCGTAATCCAACAGGGCTGCGAGGCCCGGACGCTGTTCCCGCGTCGAGGTACCGGACAGCTTGTCGCTGTAGACGAAGACCTCGACGAGGTTGCGGACCGCCTGAATGAGGCCATCCGATTTACTGCGGACGCTCTGCGGACGGCTCAAGTTCCCTAACGGGCGACATACGCCCTGACCTGCTCAAACTCTGTGGAGCTAAGGGGATTCGAACCCCTGACCTACTCGATGCGAACGAGTCGCGCTACCAACTGCGCCATAGCCCCTGATCGCTAGCAGGCTACCAGTCGCGACGTCGGTCGCCGAACCGTTACTGCCCGGCGGCTCGCGGCAGGTCCCCGTGCCAGCCGTATTCCCGCGCGTACGGCGCGTAGTCGAGATGCTCGAAGATTGGATCCTCGTCGTCGATCTCCAGCACCACGGCCCCTGGGCGCCGCAGTCGCGACGGGACTACGTCGAATTCGCGGTCATAGGCGTTCTCTACGCCCAGCCGCGACCGCGCCATCCGATGCATCCGGCGGCGCTGTACCCGCTCCTCGATCCGGGTCTGCCGGCGCAGATACCCCAGGTAGAGCACCGTCACCGCGGCGGTGCTGCCGCAGATCCACCAGCCCGCAGAAGTCAGCAGAAACGCGGTGGCCGCCGATCCGACCAATGCCAGCGCCATGACCATCAGCACCCGCTTGCGAAACGCATACTTGCGGGCGCTAATCGCAGCCGCGGTGTCCGAGTCGTATCGATGCCGCCGCGAAAACGCGTGCGCGGCGGTCGCGGGCGAGTCCTCGCCGACCGGTATCCCCGATGTGTCGTCGATGTATTCGTATTGATCGGCGCCCTCGTCATCGGCGTCATCAAGGGTGTCGACCTCGTCGGCGTCCTCGGTGTCCTCGCCATCCGACGTCTCGTCCTCGGCCACCGGCTCGGGCTGCTCCTCGGCCGAGGGCAGCGTTTCGGAGTCTGTGTCGACCACCGCGTCGTCTGCGTCGAGCACTTCGGCGTGGGGCCCGGTCTCCTCAACCGCGACCGCGGCCGCGACGGTGACGACTGCGCCGCGCGCTTGCGGCATTTCCTCGGTGTTGTCCGAGTCGACGTCGTCAAAGTCGTCGGATTCGTCCTCGTCTGGCTGCCAGTCTGGGTCACTACGATGTCCAGCTGCCGGTCCCCCGCGCTTGAGCAGCCGCGCCGCCGCGCCACTGTTGAGCACGCGGGTCGCCAAGGCCACATCGCTGGTGCGGCGCACCGCGTCGCGCTTGCTGATCAGCATTGGAACCAACACGAACAGCCAGAGCACCACGAGCGATATCCATAACAATGACTGCGGGATGCTTGGCATGATGACCTGCTCCTTTCCCAACCAGGCTAGGCCGGTAGCCGGCGCATTCCGTCGAGGCGCGCCCAGGACAATTACACACCTGTAATTTGCTGCTGACAAGCACCACCAGTCACAAATGTCACATTTGCAACACGATCAAGCCCAGCTGGCGTGCCCGTCGCGCACCAGAGCCGACGTCACCGACCCGTAGACCTCTTCGGCTGTCAGACCCACCAACAGGTGATCCCGCCAATCCCCGTCGACTTGGAGGTAACGGCGCAACAGCCCCTCCTCGCGGAACCCGACCTTTGCCAGCACCGCCCGGCTTGCCGCATTCTCCGGTCGCACGGTGGCGTCCACGCGATGCAACATGACCGGGCCGAAGCAGTGATCCAGGCCCAGTGCCAACGCTCCGGTTGCGACCCCGCCACCGGTGACCGAGCTGGACACCCAGTAGCCGATCCATGCCGACCGCAACGCCCCGTGAGTGACGTTGCCGATGGTCAGCTGTCCGCAGAACTGGCCTTCAAGTTCGATCACATACGGCAGCATGCGGCCCTTGCGAGCTTCTGACCGCAAGCTCGAACAGACCGCCGGCCAAGACGAAATCGAATGCCGCGCACTCCAATCAGCTTCGGTGCTGGGCTCCCATGGCTCCAAGTGCGCGCGGTCGGCCTGCCGGGTGCGGCTCCACTGAGCGGCGTCGCGCATGCGTACCGGGCGCAGCCGGATCACGCCGGCCGGCACCCGCAGCGGACCAACACCCATCGGCCAGCCGGGATGCTGGGAGCTGGCGCGCCATACGTTCACGAGCGGGAGCCACCGTGTCGCTCAGCCACGCTGAGCCAGAAACGCGACGTCGACGATCTCGCCGATGCGGATCTGCTCGGCCTCACGGGGAATCACGACCAGACAGTTTGCCTCAGCCAGCGTCGCCAGCAGGTGCGACGAGGCGCCGGGCGCGCCGCCCAGCGCCTGCACCAGGTATTCGCCGGTGTCCTGATCACGCATCAGCTGCCCTCGCAAAAAGCCTTTGCGGCCGGGCACCGAAGTGATCGGCGACAGCGTGCGGGCCTGCACAACCCGGCGCATCGGCTGCCGCTTACCCAGCGACAGCCGGATCAACGGTCGGACCATCACCTCGAAGACCACCAACGCGCTGACCGGATTCGCCGGCAACAGGAACGTCGGCACACCTTCACGGCCCAGTTGCCCGAAACCCTGGACCGAGCCGGGATGCATTGCGACCCTGGTGACTTCCATCTCGCCGAGCTCACAGAGCACCGAGCGCACGGCCTCGGCCGCTGCGCCGCCGACCGCGCCGGCGATCACCACGATCTCGGCGCGGTTGATCTGTCCCTCGACGACTTCACCAAGCGCTTCTGGGTCGTTGCTGACGATGCCGACCCGGTTGACCTCTGCGCCCGCGTCCCGGCCGGCGGCCGCCAGGGCGTAGGAGTTGACGTCGTAAACCTGTCCGTTGCCGGGAGTGCGCGAGACATCTACGAGCTCGCCACCGACCGCGAGCACCGACAGCCGCGGGCGCGGGTGGACCAAAACCCGGTCGCGGCCAACCGCGGCCAGCAGCCCGACCTGTGCGGCACCGATGATCGTGCCGGCCCGTACCGCGACATCGCCCGGCTGCACGTCGTCGCCGGTGCGCCGCACGTAGGCACCCGATCGCACGCCGCGCAGCACCCGCACCCGCGACTGTCCGCCATCGGTCCATCGCAGCGGCAGCACCGCGTCGGCCAGTGTTGGCAACGGGGCGCCGGTTTGCACTCGCACGGCCTGCCCTGGCTGCAGCCTGCTGGGTGTACGCGTGCCGGCTTCGATGTTGCCCATCACCGGCAGGGTGACTGCGCCGCGCGCGGAAGGGGATTCCGCCGCCTCGCCCGGCACTGCGCGCAGATGGTCGTCGCCGCTTTGACCGTTGGACGGCTCGGACTCACCGACGTCGAGCACATCGACACTGCGTACCGCATAGCCGTCGATTGCGGCCTGGTCGAAACCGGGCAGTGGACGTTCGGTCACGACCTCTTCGGCGCACATCAGCCCCTGCGCTTCGGCAATGGCAACGCGAACCGGTCTCGGCGCCACCGCAGCGGCCGACACCCGGGCTTGTTGCTCCTCCACCGAACGCACAGCGCGCCTCTCTGCCGTCAACCGGTATCGGCCACAACGACCCCGCCGCTAGTTTTCGGCCAGGCCCAATCGAGTCACCAGCCACCGCCGCAATTCCGGGCCGTAATCGTCACGGTCCAATGCAAAGTCAACCGCAGCCTTGAGGTAGCCGCCGGGATTTCCCAAGTCGTGTCGGGAACCACGATGCACGACAACGTGTACCGGGTGCCCCTCGCGGATCAGCAAGGCGATCGCATCGGTAAGCTGCATTTCACCGCCCGCGCCCCGATCGATCCGATCTAACGCGTCGAAGATGGCGCGGTCGAGGATGTAGCGGCCGGCCGCCGCGTACATCGACGGAGCGTCTTCCGGCTTCGGCTTTTCCACCATGCCGTTGACCTTCAGCACGTCCTCGTGGGCGCCGGGTACCGCCTCGACATCGAAAACCCCGTAGGCGCTTATCTCTTCGGGCGAAACCTCGATCGCGCACAACACCGTGCCGCCGTACTCGGCGCGCACCTTCGACATCGTCTCCAGTACGCCGGTCGGCAACACCAGGTCGTCGGGCAGCAACACCGATACCGCGTCCTCGTCGGCCGACAGCACCGGCTCCACGCAGCTAATGGCGTGCCCCAGACCGAGCGGCTCGGCCTGCACAACCGACTCGACTTTGATCAGCCCCGGTGCGCGACGGACTTTCGCCAGCATGGCCTTCTTGCCCCGGGCCTCCAGCGTGCCCTCGAGTACCAAGTCTTCGACGAAATGCGCGACGACACCGTCCTTGCCCTCGGAGGTGATGATCACCAGCCGCTCGGCGCCGGCGTCGGCCGCTTCGGCTGCCACCAACTCGATACCGGGCGTGTCGACGACGGGCAACAACTCCTTGGGCACCGTTTTGGTCGCGGGGAGAAAACGCGTGCCCAAACCGGCCGCGGGAACGATCGCGGTGCGCGGCACCGGAGCCTGAGAGCGTGACATCGTTCACACCATAATCCCAGCGGCTTTCGGAGTCGGTGTGGCGGGGTGCCACGCGCGGCTGTCATCGTTGACGCCATGGCGACCACGGCCAAGGCCGCACTGCGGGAACGGCTGCTGGCAGGCCGGCGTTCGGTCACGGGCGACGTCAGGGCGAGCGAGGCGCGGTCACTGACCGAGCATCTCGAAGCGGTGGTGAGCAGCGGCAGCACCGTGTGCGCCTACGTGCCGGTGGGCGCCGAACCGGGATCGATCGAGATGCTGGACGCGGTGCTGCGACGAGGGGGCCGCGTGCTGCTGCCGGTCGCGCGTACCACTTCCGATGACTCCCCGGTGGCGCTGCAGTGGGGCGAATACCGGCCGGGTCAACTGGTGGCCGCTCGCTTCGGACTGCTCGAACCGACCGAGCCGTGGCTGCCGGCGACGACCCTGGCCGAGGCGAGCGTCGTGCTGGTTCCCGCGCTCGCCGTCGACCGCGCGGGCGTGCGACTGGGCCGGGGCCGCGGTTTCTATGACCGCACGTTGGTGCACCGGGATCCGGCGGCGCGCCTGATCGCCGTAGTCCGCGACCAAGAACTGCTCGATGAGTTGCCGCGCGAGCCGCACGACGTATCGATGACGCATGCGCTGACGCCCGGGCGCGGCCTGATCGAACTGCGTGGCGCTGACCGCGCTTAGCAGCCCCGCAGCACCCGTCGCAGCGCGTCTTTCTCCCGGCCGGACACCGACAGCTGGTAGTCCGTTTTGACCTCGACAGAGAGCATGGGGGTGCGTCACTGCCGGTGGCGGTCTGACTCTGACCTCGACTGACGCCGACTGG
>NZ_JBAPPI010000252.1:0-3695 GCF_049280035.1 Mycobacterium sp.
GTCGACGACTCCGGGCGCCACGTCCGGAGCCGGCGACGCGTCGGTGCCGAGCGCTGCGATGCCGCGGCGAACGCGGTTGAGCGCATCCATCGTCTGCTGGGCGTCCGGGTCTGCGCGGACTTGCTTACGCAACCGGGCAGCGTCGTCGTCGTCGAGTAGACCTGCCTGCAGGTCGGCGAGGGCCTCCACTGTCGGCGGTGGATGGGCGCCCGCATCGTCGTTGTCATCCGGCCCAACTCCGTCCATCCGCCCCAGTGTCCGTCATCGGTAACCCGAACGCCACGCGCGGCACGCGGCAGGGCTAGCCGGCCGGACGGTGTGGCGTGGCGTCGGTTTCCAGGTAGCCGAGGATCGCGGCAAGCCGGGCCCGGGCGCGGGCGCAGCGACTCTTGACTGTGCCTTCGGCCACACCGAGCATTGCCGCAGTGTCGGCGACCGAATAGCCGTGCATGTCCACCGCCACCACGGCCGCGCGCTGCTCCACAGGTAGCCGCATCAGCGCCCGATGCACCGCGATCGCGGTCTCCACCTGCGCGGTCCGGTCGGCCACCGGGTAGACGTCGTCCAGCGCGGTCGTCAAATGAGTCTTGTTGCGGCGCAACCGGTCCAGGCATGCGTTGACCACGATGCGATGCAACCAGCTGCTGACGGCGGCGTCATGTCGAAAGGAACCGGCGCTGCGGTGCGCCGAGACCATGGCCTCCTGCAGCGCGTCCTCGGCGTCCTCCGGGCTACGGCTGATCAGCCGGGCAACCCGGTGCAGTTGCCGGTGGTGGCGGTAGAACAGCTCCTCGAAGGCATAGCGGTCGCCCGCGACGTGGGCAGCCAGCAATTCGGCGTCGCTGGCTTGTTTATGAAATTCACGTTGAACCTGGCGACCGAAGCCCACGGCCGGACACTAACCAATCGGTGGGTACCCGGCACTTCACCCGACCGGGCCCGTGCATCAAGACGCGGCTTGGACCGTGATCTCGGAGATACCGGAGCGGCTTTCGCCGTTTGTTGTCCCCAAAGTCGAAATCCAGACCAGCAGATACGACGTGGGGGCTGACGCCTTGACCTGGATGCTGTTGTGGCCCGGATGCATCGCCACCGGCTGAGTCAGCGCAGTGGTGTCGTCCAGCTTCGCCGGTGTCGATGTCGCCGAAGAGCGGAGCTGGATTTTCGTCCCGGTGCTGGCCAGGTCGACGGTTACCGCGCCGACCACGGTGGGTTTCGGTAGCTGCAGCAGCAGCCCGACACCGCTTTTGAAGCTCGGGAACGGGACGGCGTCGTGGTAGGTGTCGGTATCCCACGCCGTGGCCGGGTTACCGTCGATCGCCTGGCCGGCCTTGCTCGGGTTGTCCGCTTCTTGGCCGGGGGAGAAGACTTTCGCGCTCACCGGCTTGACCATGCTGCCCGCCGCGGCGCTTTCGCCGGAGGTCGAACTCGCCGACGGCGCGTTGAGGCCCAGCTGGTCTTTATCCAGCCCACTGACGTCGCCGAACATACGGCTCAGCACTGACGCCAAAACCAGTAAGGCCACCACGATGATCGCGGCGCCGGCGCCGACCCCGATAGTGACGGCGCGACGGCGACGGACCCGTGCCTGCGCTTCCTCCAGCGTGGGCGGGCGGGAGCGGTCCGGTCGGGCGGGCGCCGGCGGCAGGTCCGGCAGCGGACTCAACAGTTCGGTGCGGTCGGCCACCGCGGTCGCTTGCTGTAGCAAGTTCAAAAGCGTTGCCGCACTGCGAATCCCACCATCACCCTGAATCGAATGAGTAGCCGCCGCAGAGATCTGGTAGGGGATGTCCCGGTCGATCGAGCTGGGTTCGACGGGCTGACCGTTGGGTTCCCGCGGTGCCAGGGCCATCCCGCTGCGGACCCCGGACTCCGGCAGCGGCCAGCGGTTGACCAGCAGCGCATACAGCGCGGCGCCGATGCCGCGGATGTCATCCTCGGGGGTGGTATGGGGCATGGTCGCGGGGAA
Organism: Mycobacterium sp.; assembly: GCF_049280035.1. Classification (GTDB taxonomy): domain Bacteria; phylum Actinomycetota; class Actinomycetes; order Mycobacteriales; family Mycobacteriaceae; genus Mycobacterium. Next base: position 1,970 of record NZ_JBAPPI010000252.1, read on the forward strand.
GGCCAGCACCACGTCGCCTTCGATGCTGACCCGCACCCGGCTGGGATGGTCGATCGACAAAGCGACGCCGGCGTGGTGGGCGTCCTCGGCAGCGGACGCGAGTGTTTGCATCGCGCGGGCAGCGCCGACGGCTGACGGCGAGGTGTCGGCCACCTCCTGCAGCGAACCACCGCGGACCCATTCGGTGACGACCAGGCCGCCGGTGCCGGTGTGGACGACGTCGAGCACCCGGGCGATCCCGTGCTTGTCGATGCGGCTCAAGCGCATGGTGCGAGACAGGATCTCCCGAACTTGGTCGTCGGGCAGCGTCCCGTCGGGGTCCACGAACGTCAGCGCCACCTGCCGATCCAGCGCAGTGTCGAGCGCTTGCCAGAACTGCAGATGCGGCGCCCCGTCGTGAAAGACCAGTAGCCGGTAGCGACCGCGGGCGATGCTCGCACCGGGAACCAGCTGGGGGTCGTCTTGGCTCGGCGCCGGCTCGGCCGACAGATCGCGCGGGGCGCCGAAATCCATCGGATCGGCGGGATTTGCCGAGGGTTCGCCGTTGGGCTCCGACGCCGCGACGGGGCCAACCTGAAGGTCGGGCGGCACGTCGGGCTGGAAGTCATCGACGGCCGGTGACGATGCGGCCTGTGCGGCGGGGTCGATGCCGAAGACAGCTTTGGCTGAGGTGCTGTCCGATGGGCCGTCGGTCATCCCCGGTCCTTTCGCCATCCCCTCCCCGGTTATGTTCTCCGGAAGCCCGCGCCGGATGGGTTCTCGTACCGTATATCCCCTCGGCGTAGACGAATTCCTTTGCTCAGGGTACGTGACGCTACCGGGACCGAACAGCTGATCGGGCCCAACGGGTTTGCCGGCGGCGATGTTCATTGGCGGGCCGCCAGGGCGCGCACCCGGTCCGGGAGCGGGTATGCGGCCAGCCGGTGGCGGCACCACCCCTTTGCGGCTGGGCGCCCGGCCTGGTTGGGCACCGAGCCAGCCGCGAAATGCGCCCAGCGCCGTCTGAGCCTCGGGAACCCGCGCGCGCACCATCACCGCGGCCACGATGGGCAACATGATCACCGCGAGCACAAACAACCGCAGCAGCGAGCCGGCACCGCCGCCGTAGGCGGTGAGCCGCCGCATCCCCATCAGCTCGTCCACCACGTGCGCGATCAACCCGGCCAGCAGCGATGCGGTGATCGTGACGAGAATGGTGCGCAGCTCCGCGACGCCGAGCAGGCGGCCTCCGGGCGGCCGCAACGTGTTCCGCAGCAGGTAATAGCCGACGATCGCGCCCGCCAAAAATCCCAAGCCGTTGGCCAATCCGAGGTAACCGGCGACCAGGTCGGGATTGTTGGTGACGTGGGGCGCGAGCAGCGAAGCGCCGATCTTGACGGTCGTGATGATGACGATGATCACGATCGGTATCCACGGCTGCTCGCGGGCGTAGAAAACCCGCAGCTCCAGCAGCACGATCGCGTAGGGGATCAAAGTGAACGCCGACAACGCGATCGCCGTGCCCAGGTAGCCGGCGTCGACACCACCGAAATGGCCGTACGCGAACAACGCACTGCCGATCGCCGGGCCGCCGACGGTCATGAATGCCACCGTCGGAATCAGCGTGATCATCGTCAGTCGGCTGGCCAGCGAGAGGTCGGCCAGCACCGCCGGGGTGTCGTCGGCGGCGGCATTGCGGCTCAACCGCGGCATCACCACGGTCAGCACCGTCACCCCGATCATGCCG
>NZ_JBAPPI010000253.1:0-4102 GCF_049280035.1 Mycobacterium sp.
GGGCAACGGCGGTCGATGGGACGGCGAATGGGATCCCACGCTGCCGATGGTGCCCAGCGCTAACGTCGCGGGCGACCCCATCGCGATCCTCAACAAGGTTCTGGGGATTTCGGCGACCTCGTCGCAGGTCACCGCCAATATGGGCCGCAGCTTCCTACAGCAGATGGGGCTGGCTCCCACACCCACCGGCTTCACCAACGGCCGCATTCCACGGGTGTATGGACGGCAGGCGTCGGAGTATGTGATCCGCCGCGGGCTGTCGCAGTTGGGCGTGCCGTATTCGTGGGGCGGTGGCAACGCGGGCGGACCGAGTAACGGCATCGGATCCGGTTCCGATACAAACGGTTTCGACTGCTCGGGCCTGGTGCTGTACTCGTTTGCCGGGGTGGGGATCAAGCTGCCGCACTACTCGGGTTCGCAGTACAACCTGGGCCGCAAGATTCCGTCTTCGCAGATGCGCCGTGGCGACGTGATTTTCTACGGCCCCGGCGGCAGTCAGCACGTGACCATCTACCTCGGTCAGGGTCAGATGCTCGAGGCGCCCGACGTCGGGTTGAAAGTCCGGGTTGCACCGGTTCGCACCAGCGGTATGACGCCCTACGTAGTCCGCTACATCGAGTACTGACGCGTGAAGGGATTTATGCGCCGCTGGCTTAGCCGCTGCTCGCCTAGAAATGCCAAGGGGTTACGCCGGGCCGGGCCGGTCTGGCCGATTCTGGCTGCGGTCGCTCTGCTGATCGGTCTGGCAGGCCCCGCGAATGCCGAGGATGGGGCGTGGGATCCCACCCTGCCGCCGGTAGTCAGCGCGGGCGCACCGGGAGACCCGGTCGCCATCGCCAACCAGTCGCTGCAGGCCACCGCCAGCGCCACCCAGACCACGCTTGATCTAGGACGGCAGTTCCTCGGCGGCCTTGGCATCAACCTCGGCGGTGGCAGTGGCACCAGTCCCAACGGGATACCGCGGGTCTACGGGCGACAGGCCGTCGAGTATGCGATTCGCCGCGGGTCCTCGCAGATGGGTGTGCCGTATTCGTGGGGCGGCGGCACCCTGAATGGCCCTAGCAAGGGCGTGGAATCCGGCGCTGGCACCGTCGGCTTCGACTGCTCGGGATTAGTCCGGTACAGCTTTGCCGGGGTCGGCGTGCTGATCCCAAGGTTCTCGGGTGACCAGTACAACGCCGGTCGCCACATTCCGCCGTCGCAGGCCAAGCGCGGTGACCTCATCTTCTACGGCCCGGGCGGCACCCAGCACGTCACCATCTACCTGGGCAACGGCCAGATGTTGGAGGCGTCGGGCAGCGCCGGCAAAGTCACCGTCAGCCCGGTGCGCAAGGGGGGGATGACGCCGTTTTTGACCCGGATCATCGAGAACTGACACCGGGCCTGCCCCATCGTCAGAGACGGCCACGTCGACGGAATCCGGGCGGCCTGGAATAGTTGAGCAAGGGCACGCCGCTGCCCCGCGACGTTCGTCGTGCGAGCAGTCGTGTCTCATTGAGCTTTGGAGGATCGAGCCGTGGAGGGTAATCGATGACATCAGCAGGTGGGCCGCCCCCGGGCGCCGGCGATTACTCGGGCGGACACCCGACGGCTGCTGCGCACGCGGCGCCGTCCGGCGGCGGCAACGGGCTGGCCGCCGAGGTGCACACCCTGGAACGAGCCATCTTCGAAGTCAAACGGATCATCGTGGGTCAAGACCAGCTCGTGGAACGGATGCTGGTCGGCCTGCTGTCCAAGGGCCATGTGCTGCTCGAGGGTGTGCCCGGCGTGGCCAAGACGCTGGCCGTGGAGACCTTCGCGCGGGTGGTCGGCGGGACGTTCGCACGCATCCAGTTCACGCCCGACCTGGTGCCCACCGACATCGTCGGTACCCGGATCTACCGCCAGGGCAAGGAGGAGTTCGACACCGAGCTCGGTCCGGTGGTGGTCAACTTCCTGCTCGCCGATGAGATCAACCGTGCCCCGGCGAAGGTGCAGTCGGCTCTGCTGGAGGTCATGCAGGAACGCCAGGTGTCGATCGGTGGCAAGAGGTTCCCGCTGCCCAACCCGTTCCTGGTGATGGCGACGCAGAACCCGATCGAGCATGAGGGCGTCTACCCGCTGCCCGAGGCCCAGCGCGACCGCTTCCTTTTCAAGATCAACGTCGGTTACCCCTCGCCGGAGGAAGAGCGCGAGATCATCTACCGGATGGGCGTCCGGCCGCCGGAGGCCAAGCAGATCCTGAACACCGGTGACCTGCTGCGGCTGCAGGAGATCGCCGCGAACAACTTTGTTCACCACGCGCTAGTGGACTATGTGGTGCGCGTCGTCATGGCCACCCGTTATCCCGAGCAACTCGGGATGAACGACGTCAAGAGCTGGATCTCGTTCGGTGCTTCGCCACGTGCCTCGCTAGGGATCATCGCCGGCGCGCGCTCGCTGGCTTTGGTGCGCGGCCGCGACTACGTGATCCCGCAGGACATCGTTGAGGTCATTCCCGACGTGCTGCGGCATCGGTTGGTGCTCACCTATGACGCGCTCGCGGACGAGATCTCGCCGGAGATCGTCATCAACCGGATTCTGCAGACCGTCGGTATGCCGCAGGTGAATGCCGTTCCGCAACAGGGCCATTCGGTACCTCCGGTGATGCAAACCGCGGCGGCTAGCGGTCGGTGACCGATACAAATTCAGCCGCGGGCCAGCCCGCGGCTACGCATCCGCCGTCGTTTCAGCGGGGGCAGATCGATGACCCGAAGCTGTCGGCGGCGCTGCGGACGCTGGAGCTCACGGTCAAACGCAAGCTCGACGGTGTGCTGCACGGCGACCACCTCGGCCTGATCCCGGGTCCGGGTTCGGAGCCGGGGGAGTCACGCGAGTATCAGCCCGGCGACGACGTCCGCCGGATGGACTGGGCGGTCACCGCACGCACCAACCACCCGCATGTCCGGCAGATGATCGCCGACCGGGAACTGGAGACCTGGCTGGTGGTCGACCTGTCGGCGAGCCTGGACTTCGGCACAACGGTCTGCGAGAAGCGTGACCTGGCGGTGGCGGCCGCTGCCGCCATCACGTTCCTCAACAGCGGTGGAGGAAACCGGCTCGGCGCGCTGATCGCCAACGGCGACAAGATGACTCGGGTACCCGCGCGCTCCGGACGTCAGCACGAGCACACGCTGTTACGCACCATCGCCACCATGCCCAAAGCGCCGGTCGGGGTCCGGGGAGACCTGGCGGTGACCATCGACGCGTTGCGCCGTCCGGAACGCCGCCGCGGGATGGCCGTGATCATCAGCGACTTCCTCGGCCCGATCAACTGGATGCGTCCGCTGCGGGCGATCGCTGCGCGCCATGAGGTGCTGGGCATCGAGGTGCTCGATCCCCGCGACGTCGAATTGCCCGACGTCGGCGACGTCATCTTGCAAGACGCCGAATCCGGTGTCACCCGCGAGTTCACCATCGACGCGCAGCTGCGCGACGACTTCGCCAAGGCGGTGGTCGCACATCGCGCCGACGTGGCCCGCACGATGCGCAGCTGCGGAGCGCCGCTGCTGTCGCTGCGCACCGACCGGGATTGGATCGCCGACATCGTCCGCTTCGTCGAATCCCGCCGGCGCGGGGCACTGGCCGGGCGCCAGTGACGTCAGCGGACACACACACCAAGACAGGTCTGGTATGACACTGCCGTTGCTCGGGCCGATGACGCTGTCCGGGTTCGCCCACGCGTGGTTTTTTCTGTTCCTGCTAGTCGTTTTGGGCCTGGTGGCGCTGTACATCATCGTCCAGGTTGCCCGGCATCGCCGGATGCTGCGCTTCGCCAACATGGAACTGCTGGAAAGCGTCGCCCCCAAGCAGCCCACTCGGTGGCGCCACCTGTCGGCCATCCTGCTGGTGTCGGCGCTGGTGCTGTTCACGATTGCAATGGCCGGGCCGACCCACGATGTCCGAATTCCGCGCAACCGTGCGGTCGTCATGTTGGTCATCGACGTCTCGCAGTCGATGCGGGCCACCGACGTCGAACCCAACCGGATGGCCGCGGCCGAAGCGGCCGCCAAGGAGTTCGCGGGCGAGCTCACCCCCGGTATCAACCTCGGGCTGATCGCCTATGCCGGGACGGCGACGGTTC
>NZ_JBAPPI010000254.1:0-1720 GCF_049280035.1 Mycobacterium sp.
CGGGTAGGCTCGCCGGCCCACCGGTGACGAGGGCGAGCTCGGCGTCGCGGACCTGGTTGATGGCGGTGCCGCTCATCTGCTCGACTCCTTCCATGATGTGGGTCATCCCGATGATGTAGGCCTCGGAGAGCTGACCGCCATGGGTGTTGACCGGAATCGAGCCACCGTCGTAGCGGATCGCTCCGCTTTCGACGAACGCGCCGCCCTCCCCCTTGCCGCAGAACCCGTAGTCCTCCAACTGCATGAGCACCATCGGGCTGAAGTGGTCGTAGAGCAGCGCGACGTCGATGTCGGCGGCGCTGATACCGGCCTGTTCGTAGAGCCGCTTGGCGATGGGCGCATTACCCGAGGAGGCGAAGTATTCGTCGGGCATCCCCATCCAGGCGAACGCCCTCCCCCAGTCGCGGATGCCACCGTGGGCAGCGGCGACCACCGGCACCGGTGGCTGCCGCAGATCCTTGGCCCGATCCATTCCGGTGGTGATCACCGCGACGGCGCCGTCGGTCTCTTGACAGAAGTCGTAGAGGCACAAGGGTTCTGCGATCATCCGGGCTTTAAAGTAGTCGTCCAACGTCAGCGGTTGGCGGTGCATGGCCTTAGGGCGATTCAACGCATTGGAGCGCGTCGAGAGGGCGATCTCGGCGAACGCCTCGCGGCGGGTGCCGTACAGGTGCATATGCCGACGAGCCATCACCGACATCAACTGGCCGGGCCCGAACAATCCGGACGGCTGCAGGAACGAGTTGATCGGATCGGGATCCATGGCCGAGAACACCGAGCCCAATCGTTGTTTGGACTGTTGCAGCGCCATTACGGTGACCACGACGGAAGCGTCGCCGGCCACGATGGCTGCCCGCGCCAGCCCGATCGCGCCTGCCGAGCCGCCCCCGCCGGAGGTCAGTGCGGCGGTGAAACGGACTTCCGGAATGCCCAGCGTCTCGACGAAGTCGGCGGTGTCCATCTTGTCGGTGTACCCCGCGCTGGCGCCCGAGTAGTAGGCGAAGCCGTCGACATCGGTGATGGGAAGGCCTGCGTCCTCACACGCCGCAAGGATGGCCTCGCCCGCCAGCTCGGTGATCGACTTGGGCAACGACCCGCCGCGCTTGTAATAGGGCGTGGCTCCGATGCCTACGACCGCAACGTCGCGTAGTCCAGGGGAATTCGCCACGCGCTCAGAAGTTTTCGGCCGGGATGGGCGGCACGTCGGGGAACAGTTCGTAGAACGTGCCCTGGGTAATGCGTAACCGCGTCTCGTCGCTCACGCCGTCGAAGAGCCCTTTCAGGGTGTCCTGGGTGTGGCCGAAGGTGCCTTCCATGTGTGGGTAGTCGCTGCCGAACATCACGTTCTTGTAGTCCATGTGCTCGTAGGCGGCGACCGCGGTCTCGTCGTGTTGGAATGACGCATATACCTGGCTGTACAGGATCTCCTTGGGACTACGACTCAGCTTGGGCCGCACCGCCATATGGTGTTGACGGTAGCCCTCGACCATCCGGTCGCCGAGGAATGGCACCCAGGTGGCGCCGCCTTCGGAGATCAGCACCCGAAGGTCCGGGTGCCGGTCCAACGCGCCCGAGGCGACCATCTTCATCGCTGCCCGCTGTCCGGAAAACGTTGTCTCGGCGTAATTCATCACCGCGCCGCCCGGCCCGCGGTACACCATGCCTGCCCCTCCGCTAGCGCCACCGACCGTCATGTCGACCGGGTCGGTGCCGATGTGGA
>NZ_JBAPPI010000255.1:0-5346 GCF_049280035.1 Mycobacterium sp.
GTCCACCCGGGTGTAGGCCAGCTCGACCAGTCGAGTGATGACCCCTTCGAATCCCCCGTCCGCGCCGGTGGCGCTGCCAGTGTCGCTGCCGACAGTCAAAGTGAGCGGTTCCAGCAAGCCCAGCTGCGGGGCCATCGGCTGCAGAAGCGAGCGCACCGCGGTGACCACCACCCGCAACGGCGGGCCCAGCCGGGCGTCGTCGGGGTGGGCCAGCCGGCGCAGCAGCATCAGTCGGGCGCCGACGGTGTCGACACCCGGTGAGAGCCGCTCGTGGGGCAACGTCTCCCAGGACGGGAACATCGCGACGGAGTCGCCGAAGACCCCGCGCAGTTCTGCGGACAGGTCATCGGCCTCGCGACCGGTAGCGGTCACCACCAGCAACGGACCGTGTTGGGCCAGCGCGCTGGCGACGAATAGCCGGGCGCTGGCCGGGCCGACCAGCGTCAGTTCGTCAGGTCGATCGGCGGCGAGGCCGATGAGTCGCTGTAGCGTCGGCGCGCGCAATGCCGACTCCACCAGCCCCGCGATCGGGGTAACTACACATTCCGGCCCCGGTGCGGTCATGATCCCGTCATTGTATGGGTCGCAAGTTTGGGTCCGAACTTCGTCAATTTCTGGCTCAGCATCGTCAAGGATCCGTTAGGGCAGCGGCATCCGCTCACACCGCGCGGACGCTGAAGTCATGACAACAACTTTGCCGGACGTCTTGCCTTCCATAGGCTATGCGGCTCCGCCGCGGTTCCATCCGGCGATCTGGCCGATTACCACCCATTCCGACGACGAGGGCCGACTCTGCATTGGTGAGGTACCCCTCACTGACATCGCCGACGAGTTCCGCACCCCGACTTACGTGATCGACGAGGCCGACTTCCGGGGTCGCGCCCGCCGTTATCGCACGGCGTTGCCTGACACCGAGGTCGTCTACGCGGGCAAGTCGCTGCTGACGATCGCGGTGGCCCGCTGGCTCCGCGAAGAGGGGCTCGGCGTCGACGTCTGCTCAGCCGGTGAACTGGCCACCGCTCTGGCCGCTGGCGTAGCGAAGGCCCGCATCATCATGCACGGCAACGCGAAGTCGCAGGACGAGTTGCGCGCCGCGGTGCGCAACGGGGTCGGGCGCATCGTGCTGGATTCGTGCAGCGAGATCACCGACCTCGCGGGTTTGGCGGACGGGCGGCAGCGGGTGCTGATCCGGGTCACCCCGGACATCGACATTCACGGCCATCGCGCCGTCACAACCGGGATCAGTGACCAGAAGTTCGGCTTCACCCTCGACGGCGGGCACGCCGCGGACGCAGTGGCGCGCGTATTGGCGCACCCCAGCCTCAACCTGATCGGGCTGCACTGTCATCTCGGCTCGCAAGTCACCGACACTGCCCTCTATGGCGAGGCGATTCACCGGATGATCGCTGCCATGGCCGACATTCGCGTCCGGCACGGCATCATCCTGACCGAGCTGAACATCGGCGGCGGCCACGGGATTCCGTATCTGGCTGGTGACCCGGAGCTCAGCATCGACGAGCTGGCCCGGGTGATCGACGACGCGCTGGACACGGCCTGCGCCGCCGAACGTTTCCCTCGGCCGACCGTCGTGGTCGAGCCGGGCCGGGCCATCAGCGCGCGGGCAGGTGTCACCTTGTACCAGGTGTGCGGTGTCAAGACACAACCCGGCGGGCGCACCTTCGTCGCCGTCGACGGCGGAATGAGCGATAACCCGCGGGTCTCGCTGTACGGGGCGAAATACACTGTCGCGCTTGCCAATCGACATTCACTCGCGCCGAGGCAGCGGGTAACGGTGGCGGGGCGACACTGCGAGGCGGGCGACGAGATCGCCCGCGACGTTGAGCTCCCGGCCGACCTGCATCAAGGCGATCTGCTGGCGGTGGCATGCACCGGCGCCTACCACCACAGCATGGCGTCCAACTACAACATGGTGGGCCGACCACCGCTGGTGGCGGTGAAGGACGGCCGGGCGCATGAACTCCTCCGCCGCGAAACTACCGCCGACCTGTTATCGCGTGACCGCGGCTAATAGCGGCGACCCGCCGCGCCCGGCTACGCCGCGCTTGCGATCGCCGCGGGCTAACAGCTCATTCGTCCTGCAGGTGCGGATCGGCTTCCAGATGGGTCAGGCCATTCCACATCAGGTTGACCAGATGTGCGGCCACGACTTCTTTCTTGGGTTCGCGGGTATCGAGCCACCACTGCGCGGTCATCGACACAGAGCCGACCAATGCCTGGGCGTACAGCGGCGCCAGGCCGGCGTCTAGGCCTCGACGGGCGAAGTCGCCGGCCAGGATCGAGCTCACCTGGCTGACGGCGTCGTTGAGCAGGCTGGAATAGGTGCCCGAACTGATGGCCGCCGGCGAGTCGCGGATCATGATGCGAAAGCCGTCGGTGCGTTCCTCGACGTAGGTCAGCAATGCCAGCGCTACCCGCTCGACGCGCACCCGCGACCGGTTGTTGGTCAGCGACGACGTGATGCCATCGAGCAGGGCCGACATCTCCCGGTCGACGACGACCGCATACAGCCCTTCCTTGCCGCCGAAGTGCTCGTAGACGACCGGTTTGGACACGTTGGCGCGCAGCGCGATCTCCTCGATCGAGGTGCCCTCGTAGCCGCGTTCGGCAAACAGCGACCGGGCGATATCGATGAGTTGATGCCGCCGCTCGCTGCCGGTCATCCTGGCGCGCGGCGCACGCACCTCTTTCTCCGGCGCTGCCACGCCTATCAGGTTATCGGTTGCACTACAGTCTGACGAAGGCATCGGGGTGCGTGGCCGGTCAGCAGGCCTGCTCGCCGCTGGTGCGCGGTCCGTCGTGGTGTAATCGGCAGCACATCAGATTTTGGTTCTGAGAGTTCAGGTTCGAGTCCTGGCGACGGAGCTGGGTTCGGCACCTCTGCACACCAAGGGTCCGTGAGTCTATGCCCATAGCGAAACTCCGGAGGCGCGATGGCCCGGCAAGTTCGATCGCAAGCGACACGACGGAAGATTCTCGACGCCGCGGTCGACGTTTTCGGTGAGGTGGGGTACGCGGCCGCCGACCGGGCCGCGATCATCGAGCGCACTGGGATGACCAAGGGCGCTTTTTATCACCACTTCGATTCGATGGAATCACTCGCATCGGCGGTCATCGACGAAGGTGCCAAGCTAGTTCTCGATGTGTTAGCCGCCATATCTGACTCATTCTCTCCGGCATTGGAAAACATGGTGCACGGGTCGTTCGTGGCTGCCGACCTGTTCACTTCCGACAAGGTGGCCCGCACCGCCGAGCAGTTGACGCTTGCCTTCGGGAAATTCAATGCCACTGCCGCCGGCGTCTACACCAACTGGGTGGAGGGAGTGGCCGCCGAGGTGAAGAGAGCAATCACTGAAGGCGATCTCCGAGACGGCCTCGACCCGAAAATGGTCAGCGAATCCATCATCGGCGCAACCTTCGGGACATGGATACTGTCCCAGTCGACTCCCAGCGGCAACGACCTCATCGGGCGATTGACTCACATGTGGGAGCTGTTTTTGCCCGCGATCGCGACTGATACGTCACTGGCCTATTACCGCGAGTACCTTGCCCGCGAGGCACTGCGGCACGTCGAGCACGATTCGGCGACCTAACCGCGCGAGCCAGCGGGGCCAGCTATCGCTCGGGGCGCAGCACCTGTTTTGCCGCGACCGTGCGGATAATGACACGCTGGACATCAGTGGCGACGTATGAGGTGCACGCTCGCGGCAGGAAACGGCCAGAAACCGAGGAGGTTGGATGCCAACGCAAGGCGAATCGGCGGTCCTCATCCTGGCGGCCGGGGCCGGAACCCGGATGCGCTCGGACACCCCGAAGGTGCTACATCCCCTTGCCGGCCGCAGCATGCTGGCGCATTCGCTGCACTCGATCGCCAAGATGGCGCCGCAGCACCTGGTCGTGGTGCTGGGTCAGGACCACGAAAGTGTCGAACAGGTCGTCGGTGAATTGACCAATACGCTGGGGCGTTCCATCGACGTGGCGATACAAGATCAGCAGCTCGGCACCGGCCACGCGGTGCTGTGCGGCCTGGCGGCGCTGCCCGACGATTTTGCCGGCGTCGTTGTCGTCACCTCCGGCGACATCCCCCTGCTCGACGCCGATACGCTGGCCGACTTGGTCGCAGTGCACAACTCCCGGGACGCGGCGGTCACCGTGCTGACCACGACGCTGACCGATCCGACCGGCTACGGCCGAACACTGCGTACTCAGGATCATCAAGTGATCGGGATCGTCGAGCAGGCTGACGCGACGCCCTCTCAGCAGGAAATTCGTGAGGTCAACGCCGGGGTGTACGCCTTCGACATCGCGGCGCTGCGATCGGCGCTGAGCCGACTGTCAGCCGACAACGCCCAACGAGAGCTGTACCTCACCGACGTCGTCTCGATCGTCCGGCAGGACGGGCAAGTGGTGCAGGCCCGGCACGTCGACGACAGCGCGCTGGTGGCCGGTGTCAACAACCGGGTCCAGCTGGCCGAGTTGGGCGCTGAACTCAACCGTCGCATCGTCGCTGCCCACCAGCTGGCCGGGGTGACCATCATCGATCCGGTCACCACCTGGATCGACGTCGATGTGACGATCGGCCGCGACACCGTTATCCACCCCGGAACGCAGCTGCTCGGCGGCACCCGCATTGGCAGCCGCTGCACCATCGGCCCGGACACCACGCTGACCGACGTCGCCGTCGGCGAAGGCGCGTCGGTGGTCCGCACCCACGGCACTGGCGCCTCGATCGGTAACGGCGCGGTGGTCGGCCCGTTCACCTACGTGCGGCCCGGCACCGTGCTGGGCGCCGACGGCAAGCTGGGCGCATTCGTCGAGACCAAGAACTCCACGATCGGGACGGGCACCAAAGTGCCGCATTTGACCTACGTGGGCGACGCCGACATCGGCGAGCACAGCAATATTGGCGCCTCCAGCGTCTTCGTCAATTACGACGGCACCTCCAAGCAACGCACCACGGTCGGCTCGCATGTGCGCACCGGCTCAGACACCATGTTCGTAGCCCCGGTCACCGTCGGCGACGGCGCCTACACCGGCGCCGGCACGGTGGTGCGCGAGGACGTTCCGTCGGGTGCGCTGGCCGTTTCCGGCGGCCAGCAACGCAATATCGAAGACTGGGTCCAGCGCAAGCGTCCCGGCACCCCGGCCGCCAAGGCCGCAGAAGCCGCCGCAAAGGCCAAGCAAGCGCTCGAAGCCGACCAGACGCCATGACCCCACTAGGCGCCAAGTCGGCAACCCATCGGAGCACTTCGCTTACGATGGGTCCTCGATTCCCTAATACCGACCCCAATACGGCGAGGGCAGCACGGTGAGCCACGACTGGACCGA
>NZ_JBAPPI010000256.1:0-7749 GCF_049280035.1 Mycobacterium sp.
CTCGTTGCGGTGGTTCAGGAGATCATGGACCAGCGGCTGGCCAATCCGCCGAAGGACAAGGCCGACCGCGACATGCTCGACGTGCTGGTGTCGATCAAGGACGAGGAGGGCAATCCGCGGTTCTCCGCTGACGAGGTCACCGGGATGTTCATCTCGCTGATGTTCGCCGGACACCACACCAGCTCCGGCACATCGGCGTGGACGTTGATCGAGTTGATCCGCCATCCCGAGGTCTACGCCGAGGTGCTTGCCGAGCTGGAGGAACTCTACGCCGACGGCCAAGAGGTGAGTTTCCATGCGCTGCGTTCGATTCCAAAGCTGGACAACGTGGTCAAGGAGGCCCTGCGCCTGCATCCGCCGCTGATCATCTTGATGCGGGTCGCCAAGGGCGAGTTCGAGGTCGAGGGCTTCCCGATCCATGGCGGCGACTACGTCGCCGCATCCCCGGCGATCTCGAACCGGATTCCCGAAGACTTTCCCGACCCCGAAGCGTTCAATCCGGATCGCTACAACAAGCCCGAGCAGGCCGACATCGTCAATCGGTGGACCTGGATTCCGTTCGGGGCCGGCCGGCACCGTTGCGTCGGGGCAGCGTTCGCGCAGATGCAAATCAAGGCGATCTTCTCGGTTCTGTTGCGAGAGTACGCGTTTGAAATGGCCCAGCCCGCCGACAGCTACCGCAATGACCACTCGAAGATGGTGGTGCAGCTGGCCCGGCCCGCCAAAGTGCGCTACCGCCGTCTTACTAAGGGGTAAAAATGGGATACCGAGTCGAAGCCGACTTGGATTTGTGCCAGGGCCACGCGATGTGCGAGCTGGAAGCACCCGACTACTTCCGGGTGCCTAACCGCGGCAAGGTCGAAATCATCGACGCCGAGCCGCCTGACGATGCCCGCGAGGAGATCGACCGGGCGGTCGAAATGTGTCCAACCAGAGCACTATTCATCAAAGAGAAAGAAGACTGACTCCATGTCACCCAAGTCATCCAAGGCGTCATTCACGCGCGCCGAACTCGAAGAGTGGGTGCAGTCCTGGCTCAAGGCCAACAAGGACTGCGAAAAGGCGGGCGACTGGCGGCCGTTGGCAAACTTCTACGCAACCGACGCCACCTACGGCTGGAACATCGGTCCCAAGGAAGACGTGATGTGCGTCGGCGTCGACGAGATCCGGGACGTCGCGCTGGGCCTGGAGATGGAAGGCCTGGAGAACTGGGTGTACGAGTACCAGAAGGTGCTCATCGACGACAAGCAGGGCGAAGTCGTCGGCTTCTGGAAGCAGATCGTCAACAAGACAGATGGTTCCCAGGGTGAGATCTACGGCATCGGCGGCAGCTGGTTCCGGCTCAACGGCGACAAACTCATCGAGTGGCAGCGTGACTTCTTCGACTTCGGCCACGTCGCGAAGATGTTCGCGACCCTGATCGAGTCCGGCGATCTGACCACCGGCATGCAGAAGCGGATCGAACGCAGCCTGGCCGGCGACAAGCTGCCAGGCTACTACCCGCTGGGACAGGCCCCGGTACCCATCTGGTGATCCCCCTCGGACGGTTGGTGGTCCCCCGCTATTTACAGCACAGTGACGCACGTCATAATGGGCTGCGAATGAGAACACGTTCTAAATTGCCGTCCGGCGCCGGCCGGTCCCTTTCACCGACCCTCGGGTCAGGGCAAGCTGATGGAGGTCTTTCATGAAAACAAAGGGCGCGCTGATCTGGGAGTTCAACCAGCCGTGGTCGATCGAGGAAATCGAGATCGGCGACCCGCAGAAGGACGAAGTCAAGATCCAGATGGAAGCGGCCGGGATGTGCCACTCCGACCACCACTTGGTGACCGGCGGCATCCCGATGGCCGGCTTTCCGGTTCTCGGTGGCCACGAGGGCGCCGGCATCGTCACCGAAGTGGGCCCAGGCGTGGAAGACATCGCCCCGGGAGACCACGTGGTGTTGTCGTTCATCCCGTCCTGCGGCAGTTGTCCGACCTGTCAGTCGGGCATGCGCAACCTGTGCGACTTGGGGGCCGGGCTTCTCAACGGCGCAGCGGTAAGCGATGGAACCTTCCGGATTCAGGCCCGCGGCCAAAACGTGTTTCCGATGACCCTGCTGGGGACGTTCTCGCCGTACATGGTTGTGCACCGCAGCTCGGTGGTGAAGGTCGATCCCTCGGTGCCGTTCGAAGTGGCCGCCCTGGTCGGTTGCGGCGTGACCACTGGCTACGGTTCGGCGGTCCGCACCGCCGACATCCGGCCGGGCGACGACGTGGCCATTGTCGGCATCGGCGGCGTGGGCATGTCAGCACTGCAGGGAGCCGTCACCGCCGGCGCCCGCTACATCTTCGCGATCGACCCGGTCGAGTGGAAGCGCGACCAGGCCCTCAAGTTCGGCGCCACCCACGTCTACCCCGACATCAACGCCGCGCTGGCGGGCATCATGGAGGTCACTTACGGCCTGATGGCCAAGAAGGTGATCGTCACTGTCGGTGAACTGCACGGCGCCGACGTCGAGAACTACATGATCATGACCGCAAAGGGCGGCACCTGCGTGCTGACCGCGATCGGCAGCCTGCTGGACAACCAGGTGAATCTGAACCTGGCGATGCTGACCCTGATGCAGAAAAACCTGCAGGGCACCATCTTCGGCGGCGGCAACCCGCAGTACGACATCCCCCAGCTGTTGTCGATGTACACGGCCGGCAAGCTCAACCTCGACGACATGATCACTCGCCAGTACAAGCTGGAGCAGATCAACGACGGCTACCAGGACATGCTGGACGGCAAGAACATTCGCGGCGTCATCCGCTACACCGACGCCGACCGGTAGTCGCCAGTGAATGGTCAGGCATTCCAGTCTGCTGCTGAGCGGCCAATTGTGACACCCGATTTCGCGCGAAGCGTGCAATAAGTGGCCGCGCGACGGCAGTAAAGAGGAGTGAACATGTCCCAGGAAACCGTTCAGCAGTCCCCCGCACTGACAGCCTCACAGTCGTCATGGCGTTGCGTGCAGGCCCATGACCGGGAAGGCTGGCTGGCGCTGATGGCCGACGACGTCGTGGTCGAGGATCCGATCGGCAAGTCCGTTACCAACCCCGACGGCACCGGCGTGCGGGATAAGGACGGGGTCGCCGGGTTCTACGACACCAACATCGCCGCCAACCAGCTGACGATCACCTGCGAAGAGACATTCCCGTCCAGCGACCCCAACGAGATCGCGCATATTTTGGTGCTGCGCAGCAAGTTTGACAACGGGATCAGCAGCAAGGTGCGCGGGGTGTTCACCTATAAGGTCAACGACGCCGGGCTGATCACGAACATGCGCGGCTACTGGAACCTCGACATGATGACATTCGGCCCCGAGGAGTGAGCTCGCTACTCGCCGGCCGCGGCGCCGTCGTGGTCGGCGGATCGCGCGGCATCGGTGCCGCCGTCGCCGCCCTGTTGGCACGACACGGTGCCGGCGTGGTGATCAACGGCCGTGACGGCGACGCTGCCCGGGCCACCGCCGATGAGATCACCGCGCACGGTGGACGCGCGGTGCCCCATCCTGGTTCGCCCGCCGATCAGCCGGCCGCGGAGTCGTTGATAGACAGGTGTATTGGCGAGTTCGGCGCCATCCACATGCTGGTGAACTGTGCCGGCATCGCCGAACCGCCGGGCTCGTCCATCCTCGACATCAGCCCCGCCCAGTTCGGCGAGCTGCTCGAGTCGCATTTGGGTACGGTGTTCGCGACCTGCCGCGCGGCGGCGCCGAAGATGGTCGAGCACGGGGGCGGCAGCATCGTCAACACCAGCTCGTTCGCTTTTCTCGGTGATTACGGCGGCACCGGATATCCGGCTGGCAAGGGTGCGGTCAACAGCCTGACATTGGCGATTGCCGCGGAACTGAAGGAGCACGGCGTGCGGGCCAACGTGGTGTGCCCCGGCGCCAAAACGCGGCTGTCGACCGGACCGGATTACGAAGCCCACATCGTCGACCTGAACCGGCGGGGACTGCTCGACGAAGTCTCGATGCAGGGATCGCTGGACGCCGCACCACCGGATTACGTCGCTCCCACCTACGTCTACCTGGCCAGTGACCTCGCCGACCAAGTGACCGGCGAAATCTTTGTTGCCGCAGGCGGTTTCATCGGGCGATACCCGCGAACCGCGCCCGTCCTGATCGGGTACCGAAACCATCACGACGCACCACCGTGGTCGGTGGCCGAGCTGTCCGCGTTGATCGGCGACGCCGCCTAGGTTCGCCGCTTTCGGCCTAAGCAGTCTCGTGCCGGAACACCAGGCTGACCTTCAGTGCCGTCTTCGCGCCGACCATGCCGAACATGTTTCCTTCCACGGCGAACTGCTTGCGCGCGACCGTCGTCTGCGCCGTCAGTCGCACCTCACCGTCGCCGATCACCTCGACGTGGGCCTGCAACGGCAGCGGTGCCGTGATGCCCTTGGCGGTGAGAGTGGCGTTCAGGCGGACGGTGTCGCCACTGCTGGCCTCACCAGCCGCTACGTCGACGGTGATGTTCGGGTACTTCTCCACGTCGAAGAAGGAGGGCGCACGCAGGTCCTCGTCGCGCTTCCCCAGTCCGGTGTGCACCGAGGCGGCCTTGACTTCGATTTGGCCGGATACCGTTCGAGCATCCTCAATCTGCCCGCCGCCGGTGAATTCGGTGAACTCGCCGCGGACCTTCATCGCGCCCCACATCGTCTTGTTCTCGAACCGGATGGAGGAACCCTGCGGAACCACGGTCCAAACGCCCACCGATTCGGGACTGCTGAGAAACGTTGTGACAGCTAACATGTCATCTCCCTGCGTGTCAGCGCGGGTTGATTGCGCAGCGCCGCTGCCAACCCGACGGCATTCGCACCAGCTAACAATCGACGATAGTCCTCGCGGCGTATCCGTAACAGCGAAGTGCGTCAGATGCCCCGCCGACCGTGGCAGGCGCGGCCGGACTCATAAGCTGGAGCGCATGCCCCGCGTCGGCGACGATGCAGAGCGAAGCGATGAGGAGGAGCGGCGCGCATGACCAGTATCTTCACCAAGATCATCAACAGGGAACTGCCGGGCCGGTTCGTCTATGAGGACGACGAGGTCGTCGCTTTCTTGACCATCCAGCCGATGACGCAGGGCCACACACTCGTCGTGCCCCGAGCAGAGATTGATCAATGGCAAGACATTGACGCAGCCGTGTTCGGC
Organism: Mycobacterium sp.; assembly: GCF_049280035.1. GTDB lineage: Bacteria > Actinomycetota > Actinomycetes > Mycobacteriales > Mycobacteriaceae > Mycobacterium. The sequence goes on from NZ_JBAPPI010000256.1 coordinate 5,180, forward strand.
CGGGTGATGTCGACGGCACAGCTGATCGGTAAGGCCGTTTGCCGAGCGTTCGATGCCGAGCGTGCCGGCGTGATCATCGCCGGGCTCGAGGTCCCCCACCTGCACGTCCACGTCTTTCCGACGCGCAGCTTGAGCGATTTCGGCTTCGCCAACGTCGATAACAATCCGTCTCCGGCATCCCTGGACGAGGCGCAGGCCAAGATCAAGACAGCGCTAGCCGAGCTGAGCTGAGCCCAGACCAGTGGGTCACGCGGACCGAAATCAGCTGCATTCTTCATAACCGTGCGTTGTCTTAAAATGGGCAGAAAAGGTGTTTTGAGCAGATTTAGCCCACTCATCCATTTTTTCTGCAGTGATACCGAATGAAGACTTATAGGAGGCGTACAAAAGCGCCAATGCGATCGCGTACACGACTGCCATTACCCACGCGAGCGCTTGCCAATCCTGGTTTATTGCGACGGGAACTACTACGCTTGCAATTGTAAGAGCCAGCACGACTGCTAAGAGTCCTCCGTACGTGATAATGCTAGCGGCGGCCATACCAAATCTTCGCTCTTTCACCAGTATCGGGAGCTCGACCACTAGTCTGCCGCTGGTGTGCCCGATCCAACGCCTTGTTGGGTTTTTGATACTGGGAATTTGATCCAAAAGCCTCTGCTCGAGTACGAAGATCACCTGATTGTGCGCCCACACCCGACTGTTCAGCTGCGAATGCCAAGCTACCACTAAAAATAGAGGTAAAGGAATAACCGGAATCAGGTAGTGCGGTATCCTGTCCGGCCTAGTCGCCCAGGCGATACCAATGAATGTAGAGTACGCAACCAAAATGTTTACCAGGGTAAGTGCGTGCCCAAGAATGCTTTGCACCTCGGATCGTTCAGCTGCATACAACGCAGCAAGCGCGTCCGGGGAGTCATCGCTCTGAGTCATCATCGAATCGGCCCTTGTCTGCTGTCATCGCGCACAGGTGCGAACGTCGCTCGACGCCGAATTACTTTATCTCCGCGCAGCCGTTGAGCTTGGTTGTCCGACTCTGCGCGCCGAGCGGGCTGCGCGGCCGGGAACGTCGGCGATGCGCGGCAGGCTGACGTAAAAGCGGCAGCCCTGGCCGGGCGCCGTGGTCACGGTGACGATGCCGCCGTGGGCGTTAACCAGCGAGTCGACGATCGACAGCCCCAGGCCGCTCCCGCCGCTGATCCGCGCGCGCGACGAGTCGGTCCGATAGAACCGTTCGAAGATGCGCAGCGCGTCCTGCTTACTCATGCCGGGGCCTTCGTCGACAACTTCCAGGATCGCGTCGTCGACGTCGGTGCCGACCCGCACGGTGATGTCCGCGGTTTCGGGCGTGTGTTGCAGAGCGTTGGTCACTAGGTTGCCGAGCACCTGACGCAGCCGGGGCTCGTCGCCGAGCACCTCCGGAGTGCCGGGACCGTCCAGCACCTCCATGGTGATGTTGCGCTTAGGCGCGACGGCCTGCGCGTCGTGTACGGCATCGCTGGCCAGCGCGAGCAGGTCCACCCGGTTCTGCTCGATCGGCCGCTGCGCATCGAGCCGGGCCAGCAGCAGCAGATCATCGACCAGCAGACCCATCCGGCGCGATTCGCTTTCGATTCGCGACATCACCATCTCCATGTCGCGGGCGGCACCCTGGCGATACAACTCGGCGAAGCCGCGCATCGTGGTAAGCGGAGTGCGCAGTTCGTGGCTGGCGTCGGTGATGAAGCGCCGCATCCGCTCTTCTGAGGTCCGCGCCTTCTCCGCCGAGGCTTCAGACGATGCGAACGCCCGCTGGATCTGAGCGAGCATTCCATTGAGCGCCTGGGAAAGCCGACCAACCTCTGTCCGCGGATCACGTTCGGGCACACGGCGATCCAGCTGGCCGGCGGCGATCGCCGCAGCGGTCTTCTCGACCTCTGTCAGCGGCCGCAGGCTTCGGTGCACCACCCACGACCCGGCCAAGCCGAGGACGAGCAAAACCGCCGCGCCGATGCCGAATTGCAGCAAGACCAGTGACCGGACCGTCTGCTGGATGTCGGAAAGGTCGTAGGCGACAGTGACCAGCCGGCCAGTCGGTCCACGCACCGACACCACCCGCCATTGCACGCCGGACTTGTCGACCGATCCGACCGTCGTCGGTTGGGGGCCGACGTCGTTGTTGTCAGGCAACACGGGTTCTGCGTTGCTGTCGTTGACGACCGTCGTGGTGTGCCCGTCCACGGTGACGTAGCGCACGTAGAAGTCCGATGGCGGGCGGTCCAGCGTCGGCCCTCGACGCACCGGAAGCGAGCCCCGCGGTGCCTGCGCCCAGCCGCGCGATGCCTCTGCCAGCGTCTGGTCGACCCGCTTGATCAGGCTGTGCCGCAGGATCTCGGTGACCGCGATGCCGGAGGTCGTCAGCCCGCACGCCGCCAGCAGCAGGAGCGCGGCTACCAGCGCGAGGCGCAGCGACAGCGTGGCCCGAAGTATTCTCGGCATCCCGTTATTCTTCGCCAGCCATGCGCCGATTCGCCCGCTAACTGCTTATCGTGGCTCGCGCAGCACATAGCCCACTCCGCGCAGGGTGTGCAGCA
>NZ_JBAPPI010000257.1:0-8520 GCF_049280035.1 Mycobacterium sp.
GGAACTCGCCGCGCACGGCATGCCATTGCTGGTCTGGGTCATCTCACCGGCGATCTGCGGCAACATCCTGGCACACCACGCGTCCGACGAGATGAAGCAACGCTGGCTGCCCGCGATCGCCGACGGAACCAAGATCATGGCGTTCGGCCTGACCGAGCCCGACGCCGGATCCAACAGCCACAACGTCAAGACCACCGCGCTACGCAGCGAAACCGGTTGGGCCATATCGGGTTCCAAGTACTACACTTCGGCGGTCGATCAAGCCGACGCAATACTCGTCGTCACCCGCGACGCCGAGCACTCGACGCCCGAGAAAAGCGCGCTATCGCTATTCGTGGTGCCCACCCACAGTCCCGGGCTGTCGTTCCAGCAGATCGACACCTCGATCGTGTCGCCGGATAAACAATTCACGTTGTACTTCGACAACGTTCAGGTCGGGCGCGATGCCCTGATCGGAACCGCCCGCAACGGACTTCGGCAGGTGTTCGACGGACTGAACCCCGAGCGGATCTTGGTCGGCGCCCTGTGCGGTGGCATCGGCCGCTACGCGATTGGCAAAGCGGCCGCGTACGCCAAAGAGCGTCAAGTCTGGTCCACCCCGATCGGCGCGCACCAGGGCATCGCCCATCCGCTTGCCGAAGCGCACATCGCGGTCGAGCTGAGCCGGATGGCCACCGTCCGCAGCGCCGAACTCTTCGATGCGGGCGAAAACGCCGCCGAGGCTGCCAACATCGCGAAGTTCTCCGCCTCGGAAGCCGCGCTTAAGGCGCTCGACCAAGCGATCCAGACCCATGGCGGTAACGGCCTTTCCCACGAGTACGGGCTGTCCGAGTTGTGGTTCGTGACACGCCTGATGCGCACCGCGCCGGTCAGCCGGGAGATGGTGCTGAATTACATCGCCCAGTCGTCACTGGGTCTCCCCCGCTCCTACTAGATTCTGAAGAGGAAATCTTAGTGAGCACAGCGCAATTCGACGTCATCGTCATCGGAGCCGGTGCCGGTGGCCTGTTCACCGCCGCCCGCCTCGCGCATCAGGGCTACCGAACTCTGGTGGCGGAACGTCTCGACAAGGTCGGCGGCCGTGCCTCCACCGATGACATCGACGGCTTCAAGGTCAACAACGGTGCCATCGTCATCGAGGTGGGCGGCATCACCCAACAGACCTGCGAGGAGGTCGGCGCACCGTTCGACATCCGCGAACCCAAACCGCCGCTGCTGTATCGCATCGGCGGCAAGGATGTCGACGTCACCGGCGGCGGCTGGGGTTTGCTACTCGGTAAACTCAGCCGTCAGGGCGCGAAGTTGGTGAAGGGTATCGGGGCGGCACGAAACGACTCGGGCTTACCCGAAGACGAGATCTCCACAGCCGAATGGGTTTCGCGTTACACGAAAAACGAAGGCGTGCATGGCATCTTCCGCAACATGTGCGCCTCGATTTTCGCCGTAGGTTCCGAAGATCTGCCGGCGCGGGTATTTCTCACTTACTTCACCCGCAAAAGCGCGTTCAAACGGTTCGGGTTTCACCCGGAGGGCACCATCGGGTTATGGCGAGGCCTGGCGAGCGCCATTGAGTCCCAGGGTGGTCAGGTGTGGCTGTCCACGCCGGTCGTCACGATCCTTTCCGACGGCACCACGGTGACCGGGGTGCAGGTGATCCGCGACGGCGCGACCATCACCGCGAACGCGCCGGTCGTGGTAAGCGACGTCGGCCCGGCCACCACCATCAAGCTGCTCGGCGAAGACAACGTCCCAACCGATTACCAGGATCTGGTGAAGAAAGGCGATCGGCCCACCGCCATGATCTCGGTCAACTTCGCCAGCCAGGAGCGATTGGTCAACGCGCCGGGGATGCTGAGCTTCGCCAAATCGCGGCGTCTGGCCTATATCGCCAACTTCACCGACACCTGCCCCGAGATGGCGCCGCCCGGGTGGAATCTCTACGTCGGCACCGCGGTACCCAAGCCGTCGATCGGCGATTTCGACGACGCCGCCGAGACCGAACTGCTGCTGCAGGACCTGCGCGACACCATCGACCGATTCGACGAGCGCGCCAACATCCTGAACATCGCTGTCACCCGCGATGATTGGCCGCCGCAGCGGGCGGTCGCCGGATATGATCTACCACAGGAAACGCCATTCGCGGGGTTGTGGAACGTCGGCGATGCGGTCAAGGAGTACGCCAACGGCGGCACCACAGCATGCGCCGAAACGGCACAGCTCGTGGTCGACAAGATCGTCGCAGCACACCAGCCAGCTGCGGTCGCGCGCTAGCGCCTGCGGAGCGTGTCAGCGGCCCGCCGCGGTCTTGGGGGTGCGTTTGGTGGGACGCGGCGCGGGCGGCGCAGCGGACAGGCCGTTGCGTACCAGGACTTGAGCATTCGACACAACGGTGTCCACCGAACTGCGGCGGGGATCGAACCACTCCGTGCACCAGTTCAGCGCACCGATCACCAGTAACTGAGCGAGCCGAGCGTCGAGATCGTTGCGGAGTTGACCGTCTGCGCGTGCTTCGTCGAACAAGCGCCGCCAGATCCGGCCGTAGCCAGCTTCTTCTTTGAGCTGGCGTGTCCGCAGGTGCTCGGGGATTTGCCCCGCGTTGCGAATCGATGCGGCGGCATAGTCCGATAGCTCGAGCTGATGGCGCAGGTGCGCCTCGACCGCTGCCAAGATCTTGTCGATGGACGAGGTCTGCGGCGGCAGTGCGTCCAGCGCGGCCTGCAAATGCCTACGCATGTCGGCGATCCCGGCGTACATCACCTCTTCGATGAGATCCTCACGCGACGGGAAGTAGTAATAGATCGCCGGTGCCTGAAGCTCCGCGTAGTCGGCGACATCGGACAGCCGGGTACCGGCATAGCCCTTCTGGCTGAGAACGTACGCAGCGGCGTTGAGGATGCGACTACGGGTGAGTGCCGACTTGGAGAGCGCGTCGGCGGGTGCGGCGTTTTGCCGCACCACCGATTTTTTAGTCACGATTCGATTATAGGCGAAACCGCCACGACCGCAGGCGCAGTCGAAGCCTACGCTGCGGACAGGTCTGGCAGGGCGGCCATGCAGATTTCGTGAGCTTCAGCGGGATCGATTCCCATTGCGCGTAGCAGGAGTTCGGCGGTGGAGGTTCCAGCGTCGCGCCATGTCTGATGACCTTCGAGCACCATCCACATGGCGCTCACGGTGGCGCCGACGGCCAGCGAGGCGATGCTGTCGATGCTGGACGTGCCGATGTCGTATCGGCCGGCCGCGATGCCGGCCTTGATGTCGCGCATGGGCGGTCCGGCCATCACGGCCCGCAACGACTCCTCGGTAAGGCCGAATCTGACGGCGAAACGGCCCATTACCGGGTTCTCGTGAGCGTAGCGGACCCACAGCCGCAGTCCGGTGGCCAGCCGCGCCGCGGGATCATCGATATCGGCAAACGTCGCCGCCACTCTCTGGTGCAAGTCCGCGCTGAACTCCGCGACGACGCGATCGAACAGGTCCTCGACCGATCCCACATTGCGGTAAAGCGTGCCCCGGGCCACGTTGGCCTCCTGGGCCAACTCGCTGACCGTTAGCTGCGTCGTCCCCTTGGTGGTGAACAGTCGCACCGCGGCAGCGTTGATCCGCCGATCCGTCGGTGTTGTCATGCCCCTGCCCTCCAGTCGGGTTCGTACAGCCTGACCAGATAGTACATCTATGTTCTATAGATCAGGCGATTGAAGTTGAAACATCACTCTTGATCTATTTTGAACAATGGTGTTCAATAGTCCTCAATGCACTAGAGAAGGGCAAGACCGGTGAGCATAGCGACCAACATCGAGCAGGCGTCGTCGAGCGCCGAGGAGGTTCCGGTTGTGGTCGTCGGCGGTGGCCCCGTCGGCCTGACTTTGGCTTTGACGCTGGCACAGTATGGCGTGGCCGCGATCTTGGTGGAACGCAACCCATCGACGACCACGCACCCGAAGATGGACATCACCAACGGCCGCAGCATGGAATTGTTTCGCCACCTCGGGGTGGCCGACGAGCTTCGCAAAGTCGCTGTCCCCGAGGATCATCCGTTCGACGTGTCATGGGTGACTAACCTCGACGGATGGGAACTGGCGCGCTTTCGGTATCCCACGCCCGATCAGCGGCGCGCGCACATCCGCGAATGCGACGACGGCACAATGGCGCTCGAACCCGCAATGCGGGTGTCGCAAGCGCTGCTCGAGCCAGCACTCAAGAACATTCTGGAAACCCGAGCCCCGCAGATTGACATCCGATTCGGCTGGGCGCTGGAAACGTTCGCGCAAGACGCCGACGGCGTCGACGCGGTAATCCGCTGCTCGGCAACCGGCGAAACCCGCGCGATCCGTGCTCAGTTCCTCGCCGGCTGCGACGGAGCCGGGAGCATTGTGCGCACCGGATTGGGCATCGGACTCGACGACATCGATCTGCGACGTCTTGCGGTGCGCGAGCTCGGTATTGGCCGACTCGCGCCGGCGGCGATCCGGGCCTATTTCGCCGACCGCGAAAGACCGATGGACGGTCGGATCTTCCTGATCCATTTCACCTCGCCCAACCGTGAGCTATTCGAGCGGTTCGGCACTGCGTGGCACACCCAATCACCCGAGGGATGGACGCTGATCTCGCAGAATGATCGCGACACCTGGACACTGCACGCCCTCCTCGGAGCGGGTACCGACGCCGATGCGATCGACCCCAAGCAGTTTCTGTTCGCGAAGCTGGGCATCGAGTTCGACTGCGACATCATCTGCGCCAACGCGTGGCGCCCGCGCCTGTCACTTGCCGACAGCTATGGGAGCGGCCGGGTGTGGTTGGCCGGTGACTCCGCACACCAGGTCGTGCCGGCCGGCGGCTACGGCATGAACACCGGCGTCGGTGATGCCGTCGGGTTGGGCTGGATGCTCGCCGCGATCGTGCAGGGCTGGGGAGACCATCGCCTCCTCGAAGCCTATGAAGCCGAGCGTCGTCCGGTGGCGATCCGCAACCGGACAGCGTCGGCGCGACACACACTGGTGCGCCTGGCGATCAAAACCGCCTACCGCAAAGCGATTCACAATGAGGGTTGGAACGGGGAACGCCGCCGCCGGCGGCTAGGCCGGGAGATTCTGGATCTGGGCAATCTCGAAAACGAAGCCGACGGAATCGAATTCGGATACCGATACGACGGCTCTCCAATCATCCGCAATGAACCGCCGACGGCAACGGCCGATCACATGCATGCCTACACACCGGGCACCCGGCCAGGGGCGCGTCCGCCCAGCCTGTTTCTCGAGAATGGTCAGGCGATCTTCGACCTATTCGGGCTCGGCTTCACCCTGCTGCGTTTTGCCGACCTCGACGTCGACTCGCTCGCTGCCGCGGCAGCCGACCGCGGAATGCCGCTGAAGGTCGTCGACATCCGCGATGCTCACGCCCGCAGGCTGTATGAGCGCGATCTGGTACTGATCCGCCCCGACCATCACGTTGCCTGGCGCGGAGACACAATTCCAGACCAGCCGGAGATCATCCTCGATCGCGTCCGCGGCGCCGCAGCAACGCGGACACTTCCCACACCACGACCACACCTCGTCGACTCGACAAACTGAGGAAGCACCGATGACCAGAACGGCACACCAAGACCTGCACAGCGAACATGGCGCCAAAAAAGGCGAGCATCCGGGCCGATCACGCAACCCTGTCATCAAAGTCCATGACATCGCCTGGCTGGAATTCGAAAAGTCGGACCTGACCCGCGCGGAGGAGTTCGCGCGTGCATTCGGTTTCACCACCGTGTTGCGTACCGGTAGTGAGTTGCAATTGCGTGGCTCCGATCCTGGTGCGCCGTGCGTGCTCATCCGCCAGGGCGCAACCACACGCTTTCGCGGTATTGCCTTCACCGCACAGGATCAGGCCGACCTGCTGCGGTTGGAAGACGCAACCGGCGTCCGAACCCACCCACTACCCGACGCAATCGGCGGGCTGGCAGTCGATCTGGTCGATCCCAGCGGCATCCCCGTGCACGTCGTGGCAGGCACGCACCAGCTCGATGCGTTACCCACGCAGGCGCCGCACACGTTCAACTTTGGCGACAACCTCAATCGTGTCAACGCGACCCAACGGCCGCCACGCGTTCCTACCAGGGTCGAGCGACTCGGCCACGTCGTGCTGCAGAGCACTACGTACACCGAGGCGCTGAACTGGTATCTCGACAACCTCGGCATGATCGTCAGTGACTTCCAGTTCTTCCCCGGCCAACGTGGTCGCGGGCCGACGATGAGCTTCATCCGGTGTGACCGTGGCATGTCGCCGGCCGATCACCACACCGTGGCGCTAGCTTTGGGACCGACGAACCGCTACCTGCATTCGGCGTATCAGGTGTGTGATCTCGACGCGTTGGCCGCCGGCGGCGAATACCTCAAAGACCATGGCTACCACCGGTCGTGGGGAATCGGCCGCCACATCCAGGGCAGCCAGATCTTCGACTACTGGCGTGACCCGGACGGTTTCATGGTCGAGCACTTCGCCGACGGCGACATGTTCGACTGCACGCTCGAACCAGGATGGGCGCCGCTCACCGCCTCGGGGCTGGCCCAGTGGGGACCGCGGGCGACCAACGACTTCCTCGGCATCAACCCCAAATCAATTCCGCACGAAGCGCGAACGATGTTGTCCGCACTGCGCGGTGACAATGAATTCGGGCTCCGCAGCCTGATCGGCCTGATGAAAGTAGCCAAATCATGACCGTCTCTGTCCTTCGCACCGTCGACGCGTGGTGGGTCCAAACCCCAACCGGCGCAGTCAAGATCACCACCAACGCAACCACCACCGCTGAGTTGCTGGCCGACCGCGCCGCCATCGAGACCGCCACCCACAGCAGTGAAACGGTGCCGGTTGACAGCCTTCGGTTGGTCTCCCCAGTGACGAAGCCCTGTCGGGTCGTTGCCCAGATGACCAACTTCGCTTCCCATGTCAAGGACGCCGGCATGGATCCTAAAACCATCCCGCTGACGTTTTTCCGCAAGTCGTCGGCGTCGATAACCGGCCCGTTCGATGACATCGTCAGACCCGCCCATGTCCGATTCCTGGACTACGAGGTTGAGATCGGACTTGTCGTTGGCAGCGATATCCCGGTCGGCACAACTGTTTCCGAGTCGAGCTTGTCGGATTTCATCGCCGCCCTGGTTGTCACCAACGACGTTTCCGCCCGTGATATCCAGCTTCCGCAGACTCAGTTCTATGAAGCCAAGTCCTACCCCACCTTCACTCCGGTCGGCCCGGCCCTGGTACTGCTCGACGCCGACGAACTCAAGCGGTTCGGCGATCTGCGGCTGCGGCTGAGGGTCAACGGCGAACTTCGACAGGACATGGTCGTGGACGGTGACATGCTGTACAAGCCACTGCAGGCGCTGCAGTCACTGACCCGGTTCCAGGACCTCGCCGCGGGTGATGTGATCCTGACTGGCACCCCCGCTGGCACTGCGCTGAGTGCCCCGCCGAAGCCGATCGAGATTATCGGCTCACTGCTGCCACCCGCGGTGAAGTGGAGGGCCTTCTTCAAGCGGCAATCCGGTAACCCCAAGTATTTGCGCGATGGTGATGTCGTGGAGGCCACCATCGCCACCGACGACGGCGCCATCGAGCTAGGCGCCCAGCGCAACACGGTCAGGTATGCCTAGGGCCTGCGCCCTAACCTGTGGTATCAATCTGGTATCATGCTCGCCATGGGCATGACTCTGCGCACCAGCGATCAGCAAACAGAAGCTCTGCGCAAACAGGCTGCCGCCGAAGGCCGGTCGATGCAGGCCGTCGCGCTATCGGCCATCGACGAGTACATCGCACGGCGCACGCATAAGGCCAAGGTCGCCGCGGCGCTAGACCGCGTCGTGCGCGAAGAAGCCGGGGTCCTGGAACGGCTTAAAGACGCGTGACCGACTATCTAGACCTCGAAGACCTGCTCGACATCGCCCGCGCGGCCGTTGGCGGGGACCCAGAGGTCCGGGATTATGGCTTGCTCGAATCCGCTCTGGCGCGGCCCCGCGCGTCGGTGTTCGGCGCGGATGCCTACCCAGATCTGCACCTCAAGGCCGCCGCCCTAAAGCACTCCCTCGCGCGCAACCACGCGCTAGTGGACGGAAACATACGGTTGGCGTGGACAGCCTGTCGGACCTTTCTCGCTATCAACGGACAGTCGATTAGTGCACCTGAGGATGATCGCTTCGAATTCGTCATTCAGGTCGCCACCGGTGCGCTGGCCGATCTCGGCAAGATCGCCGACCGACTAAGGAGCTGGAGCTACCCGGAGGGTTGACTACGGGCAACGCTCGTTTCCTCAGTGTCATTGGCTCGTGCCCTCGGATATCAGGCGCAGTGCGGTGTCGTACAGCGCCCGGGCATGCAACTCGAAGAGCTCGAGCAGGTCCACAGCGTCGCCGCCGATCTCCTTGGCGATGTCGCGGAAACGGTTCGAGCACTCGACGACCTCAAGGCCGACGGCGTTGTGCTGCTGGCCAACAATGCCGGAGCGTATCCAGTACCCCAAGATCCGGTTCATTCTCA
>NZ_JBAPPI010000258.1:0-5364 GCF_049280035.1 Mycobacterium sp.
GCGTCGTCGCGATACGAAGCCGACCTCAACCTCGAGCAGCTCGGTCCGCAGTAACCGGGTCAGTACCGCGGCCAAGTCCGCATCCGAGCCAACCACGATCAGCCGCCGATGGTCGTGAGCCGCCGCATCGATTTCGCCGGCGTCGGCGACCGGTAAGCCGCGCAGAGTGCGAGGTACGCGATGCTCGCCGAAGATCAGCACGGCGATGTCGGGGTCGTGTATGTGTCCACCTCCTCCTCGCGCCTTCCGGCGCGTATCGTCGCCGGACGGGCCTCCTCGCAAACAGCTGAGATATGGTGGGTCACCGGCTGGACCACAATAAGCGGCAGATACCAGTGGGATGGGAGAAAGCCAGCGCCATGCCGGCAATCGTCCTGATCGGCGCCCAATGGGGCGACGAGGGCAAAGGCAAGGCCACCGACCTCCTCGGCGGCCGCGCGCAGTGGGTGGTGCGCTATCAGGGCGGCAACAACGCCGGGCACACCGTGGTGTTGCCCACCGGCGAGAACTTCGCCCTGCACCTCATTCCATCGGGTGTGCTCACGCCCGGCGTCACCAACGTCATCGGCAACGGTGTGGTGGTCGATCCCGGCGTGCTGCTCGACGAGCTGAAGGGCCTCGAGGACCGCGGCGTCGACACCTCGAAGCTGCTGATCTCCGCCGACGCGCATCTGCTGATGCCGTACCACGTGGCCATCGACAAGGTGACCGAGCGCTACATGGGCAGCAAGAAGATCGGCACCACCGGCCGCGGCATCGGGCCGTGCTACCAGGACAAGATCGCCCGCATCGGGATCCGGGTCGCTGACGTTCTCGACCCGGAGGTGCTCACCCACAAGGTCGAGGCTGCACTGGAACTCAAGAATCAGATCCTGGTCAAGATCTACAACCGCAAGGCGCTCGAGCCGGCGCACGTGGTCGAGGTCCTGCTCGAACAAGCCGAAGGTTTCCGGCACCGCATCGCCGATACTCGGCTGCTGCTCAACACCGCGCTGGAGGCCGGCGAAACCGTGTTGCTGGAAGGCTCGCAGGGCACCCTGCTGGACGTCGACCACGGCACGTATCCCTATGTGACGTCGTCGAATCCGACTGCCGGTGGCGCAGCTGTCGGCTCCGGCATCGGGCCGACCCGAATCACCACCGTGCTGGGAATCCTCAAGGCCTACACCACCCGGGTTGGCTCTGGGCCGTTCCCCACCGAATTGTTCGACGAGAACGGCGAATACCTATCCAAAACCGGTGGAGAGTTCGGCGTCACCACCGGGCGCCGTCGCCGCTGCGGCTGGTTCGACGCCGTGATCGCCCGCTACGCCACCCGGGTCAACGGCATCACCGACTACTTCCTGACCAAGCTGGACGTGTTGTCCAGCCTGGAAACCGTTCCGGTATGCGTCGGTTACACCGTCGACGGCAAGCGCACTCACGACATGCCCATGACCCAAAGCGATTTGGGCCGCGCCGAACCTATCTACGAAGAACTGCCGGGGTGGTGGGAAGACATTTCCGACGCACGGACGTTCGACGACCTGCCAGCCAAGGCGCGTGACTATGTGCTGCGGCTGGAAGAGCTTGCCGGAGCGCATGTTTCGTGCATCGGTGTCGGCCCGGGCCGTGATCAGACCATCGTGCGCCGCGACGTGCTGGCGGCGCGCCCGTGACCGAGTCTTCGCAGAGCCCAGAACAACTCGACCCCGATTACGATCATCACGGCGGCTTTCCGGAATACGGGGCCGCCAGCCCCGGGCCGGGTTTCGGCCGGTTCGTCAATGCCATGCGCGGGTTGCAGGACCTGGCGGTTTCCGCCGACCCCAACGACGACGTCTGGGAGGACGCCGCCGACCGCGCCGAGGCGCTATCGGCACTGCTGGCGCCGTTTCACGCGCCCGAAGGCCAGGGCCCGGCCGGCCGATCGCCGCAATTACCGGGAATGGGCAGCCTGCTGCTGCCGCCGTGGACGATGAGCAGGTTCGACCCCGACGGTGTGGAGATGCGCGGCCATTTCTGCCGGTTCCACGTGGGCGGCAACGGGGCGGTGCACGGCGGCGTGCTTCCGCTGTTGTTCGACCATGTCTTCGGGATGGTGGTGCACGCCGCCGGCCGGCCGATCAGCCGGACCGGCTTCCTGCACGTCGACTACCGCAAGATCACCCCGATCGACACCCCGTTGGTGGTCCGTGGACACGTCGCCGCCACCGAGGGCCGCAAGGCGTTTGTCCGCGGCGAACTGCTCGACGGCGACACCCTGCTGGCCGAAGCCAATGGCCTGATGGTGCGGTTGTTGCCCGGCCAGCCGTAGTCGCGAGACGATTGAATCTCGCCCGTGCGTGCCTGCGGCTGTGACGGCGACAACCCGCGGCGCCGCTGTACTGGAACGGCGCCCGCCTCGAGCGCGCCGCGGGACTCTGACGACTCACACGCCGCTCCTCGTAAGCCGACCTATCCTTGGTCAGCGTGACGCACGACGAGTCGATTCCGGGACAGCATCCCGACCCTGACGCGGCCGACCGGACCAAGGTGATGCTGCTGGGGTCGGGAGAGTTCAGCCGTGAGCTGGCGATCGCCTTTCAGCGGCTCGGCGCTGAGGTGATCGCCGTGGAGCGGTATGCCGATGCGCCTGCGCACGGTGTCGCCGACCAGTCGCTGGTGGTCAACATGACCGACTCCGACGAGCTGGCCGCGATAATCGGACGGCTACGGCCGAACTTCGTGGTGACGGCATCCGACGTGGTCGCCGCCGACGCGTTGACGGCCGCGGCCGAAACCGGTTTCACCGAGGTTTTCCCCACCGCCCGCTGCGCCCGGCTCACCGCAGACCGGGAGGGGCTGCGCCGGCTTGCCGCCGACGAGCTTGGCCTGCCTACCGCCCCGTTCTGGTTCGCGGGATCGCTCGACGAGCTGCGCTCCGTCACCGACCACGCTGGCTACCCGCTGCGAGTGCAACCAGTGGCGGCCGTGGCGGGTGCAGGGCAGTCGATAGTCCTGTTACCAGCGGACGTCGAGCCGGCCTGGCGGCGTGCGGTATCGGCCGGCGGTCGGCTGGCCCACAACCGAGTGCTGGCCGAGGCCCTCGTCGAGATTGACTTTCACGTCACCCTGCTCACCGTGCGCGGCGTTGGGCCGACGGGGCCGACCATCGAATTCTGCGCCCCCATCGGGCACGGCGAGGCCATCGGTGACGTGCAGGAATCCTGGCAGCCGCAAGACCTGAGCGAGCGCGCGTTGGACGCTGCCAAGTCGATCGCCGCCCGAATCGTCAAGTCGTTGGGCGGGCGCGGCGTGTTCGGTGTCGAGCTGATGGTCCGCGGCGACGAGGTGTACTTCAGCGATGTCACCGCCCGGCCGTTCGAGAGCGGTCTGGTCACATTGCGCACCCAGCGGCTTTCGGAATTCGAACTGCAAGCCCGGGCAATCCTGGGACTGCCCGCCGACACCATCATGATTTCGCCGGGCGCCGCGGAGGTGATCTACGCCGGCCATGACGGGTCCGGCGCAGCGGCCGCGGGCTCGCAGAGCTCAACAGCGGTCGGCGTGCTGGCCGATGCGCTGCGGACGCCGGAGAGCGATGCGCGGGTGTTCGGCCGCCACGAACCCGAAGAGCGGCGCCCGTGGGGCGTGGCCGTCGTCACGGCATCGGACGTGAAGGCGGCGCGTAGCCGTGCCCGCGAGGTGTCGGCAGCACTGCGCAGGCTCTGGTAGTCGACTGCGAAACCCCTGCCCGGCAGTGGCCCCAGCGCCCACCTCAGGCCCTCCCAGTCAGGTGTGCGACACTCAGGCGGGTGAGCTACGCAGGAGATATCACCCCGGAGCAGGCTTGGAAGCTGCTCGGCGAGAACCCCGACGCGGTGCTCGTCGACGTGCGCACCGACGCCGAATGCCGCTTCGTCGGAGTGCCCGACTTGTCCAGCCTTGGCCGCGAGGCCGTCTACATCGAGTGGAACAGCCTCGACGGCACACGCAATGACAACTTCGTTGCCGAACTCGCCGATCAACTGCCGGCCGCCGAGGGGGACCGGCCGGTGATCTTCCTGTGTCGCTCGGGCAACCGCTCCATCAGCGCGGCCGAGGCCGCCACCGAGGCGGGTATCGCCCCGTCGTACAACGTGCTGGACGGTTTCGAAGGACATCTCGACGCCGACAGTCACCGCGGCGGGGTCGGCTGGCGCGCAATCGGATTGCCCTGGAAGCAGACATGACCAGCGCCGGCGACGATGCAGAGCGCAGCGATGAGGAGGAGCGGCGCAGATTGACCAGCGCCGGCGACGATGCAGAGCGCAGCGATGAGGAGGAGCGGCGCAGATTGACCCGGGCCGGCGACGAGCCCCGTTCGGTCCGCACACCCGAGCCACTGCCCGACGGTGTCAGCCAGGCCACCATCGGGGTGCGCGGCGGCATTTTGCGGTCGCAGTTCGAAGAGACCGCCGAAGCCATCTATTTGGCGTCTGGCTACGTCTACGACACCGCCGCTGCCGCGGAGCAGGCCTTCACCGGCGAGATCGACCGCTACGTCTACTCGCGCTATGGCAACCCCACGGTCAGCATGTTCGAGGAACGTTTGCGTTTGATCGAGGGCGCACCGGCGGCCTTCGCGACCGCGAGCGGGATGGCCGCGGTTTTCACTTCGCTCGGTGCGCTGCTGGGCGCCGGCGATCGGCTGGTCGCCGCGCGCAGTCTGTTCGGGTCGTGTTTCGTTGTGTGCAATGAGATCTTGCCGCGCTGGGGGATCGAGACCGTCTTTGTCGACGGCGACGACCTATCGCAGTGGGAGAAGGCGCTTTCGGTCCCGACTCAGGCGGTGTTCTTCGAGACGCCGTCAAATCCGATGCAGTCACTGGTCGACATTGTCGCGGTCACCGAGCTCTCGCACGCGGCCGGGGCAAAAGTTGTGCTGGACAATGTCTTTGCGACTCCATTACTGCAGCAGGGCTTTCCGCTCGGTGTCGACGTGGTGGTCTACTCTGGCACCAAACACATTGATGGCCAAGGCCGGACGCTGGGCGGGGCGATTCTCGGCGACAAGGAGTACATCGACGGCCCGGTGCAGAAGCTGATGCGGCACACTGGACCAGCGATGAGCGCCTTTAATGCCTGGGTCATGCTCAAAGGCCTTGAGACGCTGGCGATCCGGGTCGATTACCAGAATGCCGCGGCGCAGCGGATTGCCGAATACCTCGAGGGACACCCGGCGGTGAGGTGGGCGCGTTACCCATTTCTGACGTCGCATCCACAGTACGATCTGGCCAAGCGACAGATGTCAGGCGGCGGTACCGTGGTCACCTTCGAACTTGACGTCCCCGACAGCGCGGCCAAGCAACGGGCTTTCGAGGTGCTGGACAAGCTGCAGCTGATTAGCATTTCCAACAATCT
>NZ_JBAPPI010000259.1:0-3923 GCF_049280035.1 Mycobacterium sp.
ACCCGGGCCCGCAACAGGCGGACTCTGCTCGGGCGCGGGCGGGCTCGGCTCCGGTGTGGGTTCCGGCTCAGCTGCGGCCGGCGGCAGCGTTGATGGCGTCGGGGCGACAAGCGGCTCGGCAGGTGGCGACTGCGGCGGTTTGTCAGCGTGCGGAATGGACATCTCCAGCCTGGTTTCGATCCGCTCGACTCGTTGCAGCAGTGCCGATTCGGTGTCACTGGCCGACGGCAGCAACAGCCGCGCGCAGATCACCTCGAGGAGTAGGCGGGGGGCCGTCGCGCCACGCATCTCAGTCAGACCGGCGTGCACGACTTCGGCGTAGCGGGTGAGCGTCGCCGTACCGATCCGGGCCGCTTGATCGCGCATCCGGTCCAGCACGTCTTGCGGCGCGTCGACCACCCCACGAGCGACGGCGTCCGGAACAGCTTGCAGCACAAGCAAATCGCGGAACCGCTCGAGCAGGTCGGTGGCGAATCGCCGAGGATCATGACCGGCGTCGATCACCGATTCGACCGCCCCGAACAGCGCCGCGGCGTCGCCGGCGGCGAGCGCGTCGACGGCCTCGTCGATCAGCGCGACGTCGGTGGCGCCCAGCAGACCCAGCGCCCGCTGGTAGCTGATCCGGTTGCCGTCCGGACCGGCTTCCGAACCGGCCAACAACTGGTCGAGAACCGAAAGAGTGTCGCGGGGGGAGCCGCCGCCGGCCCGGATCACCAGCGGGTAGACCGCCTCGTCAGCGACGACACCCTCCTGGGTACAAATGCGTTCGATCAGCGCCCGCATGGTGCGTGGCGGCAGCAGCCGGAACGGGTAGTGGTGGGTGCGCGACCGGATCGTCGGCAACACCTTCTCCGGCTCGGTGGTGGCGAAAATGAAGATCAGATGCTCGGGGGGCTCTTCGACGATTTTGAGCAGCGCGTTGAACCCTGCCGTGGTCACCATGTGCGCCTCGTCGATTATGAAGACCCGGTAGCGCGACTGGGCCGGCGCGTAAAACGCGCGGTCGCGCAACTCACGGGTGTCGTCCACGCCGCCGTGGCTGGCCGCGTCGAGTTCGACGACGTCGATGCTGCCGGGTCCGTTGGGTGCCAGCGCGACGCAGGAGTCGCAGACACCGCATGGCTTAGCCGTCGGCCCCTGCACACAGTTCAAGGACCGGGCCAGGATGCGCGCCGACGACGTCTTGCCGCACCCACGCGGGCCGGAGAACAGGTAGGCGTGGTTGATTCGGCCGGCCGCCAACGCGGTGGACAGCGGCTCGGTGACGTGTTCCTGTCCCACCACCTCGGCGAAAGTCGCCGGTCGGTACTTGCGGTAGAGGGCCACGGTCAGCAAGGCTACCCAGGCCCGCCGACGCGACCTATTCCTGGCTCAGCAGCGACTCGGTGGCGGACAGCAATGCGCAGGTGGCCAGCCCGTCGATGGCATTGCGCAGATCGGAAACCGGCGGGAAGGTCGGCGCGATCCGGATGTTCTTGTCTTCCGGGTCTTTCCGGTACGGGAACGACGCGCCCGCTTCGGTGACGGCGATGCCGGCGTCTTTGGCCAACGCGACGGTGCGTCGCGCCGTGCCAGGCAACACGTCGAGGCTGATGAAGTAACCGCCTTGCGGCTCATTCCAGGAGGCGATCTTGGATTCACCCAGCCGCTTGTCCAGGATCTCCAGCGCCAACGCGAATTTCGGCGCCAGCAGTTGCTGGTGGCGCAGCATCTGCAGACGCACCCCGTCGGCGTCGCCGAAGAACCGCAGGTGCCGCAGCTGATTGACCTTGTCCGGCCCAATCGACTTCTTGCCGGCGTACTGCAAGTACCAAGCGATATTGCCCAGTGATCCACCGAAGAAGCTGACGCCGGCACCGGCGAAGGTGATCTTCGACGTCGACGCGAAGACGTAAGGCCGGTTCGGGTTGCCCGCGGCGGCGGCCAGGCCCAGCACGTCGACTTGGCGAACGAAGTCCAGAGTCAAGGTGTGCACCGCGTAGGCGTTGTCCCAGAACAGCCGGAAATCTTCCGCCGCCGTGCGCATCTGGACGAGCCGCCGAACCGTCTCCCACGAGTAGGTGATCCCGGTGGGGTTGGCGAACACCGGAACCGCCCACATGCCCTTGATGGCCGGATCGACGGCGACCAGTTCTTCGATCAGGTCGACGTCCGGGCCATCCTCGCGCATCGGGATCGAGACCATTTCAATGCCCAGGGTTTCGGTGATGGCGAAGTGCCGGTCGTACCCGGGTACTGGACACAAGAACTTGACGCGCGGTTCGTCCTTCCAGGGCCGCGGCGAGTCCAGACCGCCGTGCAACATCGAGAAGACCACCACGTCGTGCATCAGTTCCAGGCTGGCGTTGTTGCCCGCGATCAGGTTGGGCACCGGGATGCCGAGCAGCTCGGCGAAGATGGCCCGCAGTTCCGGCAGTCCGTGCTGGCCGCCGTAGTTGCGGGTGTCGGCCCCCTCGCCATCGCGGTAGTCATCCCCGGGCAGACTCAGCAAGGCGTTGGACAGGTCGAGCTGCTCACTACATGGTTTGCCGCGGGTGAGGTCAAGGGCCAACTTCATCGACTGGAGTTCGGCGTAGTCCTGCTGGTGACGGGCATGTAATGCCTCGAGGTCGGTACGGCCTAGGGAGCTGAACGAGCCGTCCGACACCATCCGCCTTTCACTAACGACAATTTCAGTGCCACATAGGGGACCCCGCGCACCCGCCAGAGCCCATTGACCCTTGCTGCCTTCCGGCCCTGGGGGAGTTCACAGGATAGACGCCGCGCGGGGTCCACCGAGAGTCTAGTACTCGGGCCGGAATCAATACGCGAGCAGTCACAAGGCCAGCGAGAAGATATCGGGCTGTGCTCGGCTACCATGGCCGACGGAGGATTCGCCTAGTGGCCTATGGCGCTCGCCTGGAACGCGGGTTGGGTTAACAGCCCTCGCGGGTTCAAATCCCGCATCCTCCGCACTCAGTCCGGGGTGCGACCAGGCTTGATTGATATCGACTAGGGTCTGGTCGCGACCGGATACCAGCTCAAGGAGGGGCATGGGACGCAGGGCTGCCACGTTCTGGCACGTGACGTTCTCGATTGCCGCCGGCGTCCTCTATTTCTGCTTCGTGCTGCCGCGCTGGTGGGAGCTGATGGGCGACACCTCGCACACCCTGGGCACGGTGGCACGAATTGTCGCCGGCGTGCTGATCGGCCTGGCCGCATTGCCGGTGGCGTTCACCCTGCTGCGGGTTCGCAAGCCGGAGTACGGCACCCCGCAGCTCGCCCTGACGCTGCAGACCTCGTCGATCGTGGCCCACGTGCTGGCCGGCGTGCTGATTGTGGGCACCGCGATCAGCGAGATCTGGCTGAACCTCGACAACGTCGGACAATGGCTGTTCGCCATTTACGGAGCGGCAGCCGCGATCGCGCTGCTCGGCATTTTCGGGTTCTACCTATCGTTTGTCGCCGAGCTCCCGCCGCCACCGCCGAAACCGATCAAGCCCAAGAAAGACACGCAGCGGCGGCGCCGCAAGAAGGACGGCGAGGCCGAAGAAACCGAGGACGAGGAGTCCGACGGCGAGGCCGGGGAAGCCGCTGGAGCCGACGGCGACGAAACGACCGAAACAACCGAAACGCCCGAGGAAATCGACCAGCCCGCCGAGGTCACCGCCGAAACCGAAACCGAAGCCGAGACGACGGCCGCGGAACCGGAGTCGACGGCGCAAGAGGCGCCCGCGGTGGAAGACGCCGACCTGGACGACGGGCCCGTGGAGGACACCACCGACGACTCATCGGCACGCGGATTGCGCAACCGGCGCCCGACTGGCAAACCGTCAGGGGCGCATCGGCGCCGGCGCACGCGCCGCGGTGTCGCCGTCGAAGACTGACTTGTCCGTCTGCGGCGGTGACGCCGTCAAGTCCAGCCACGCGGTCATCAGGCGGGC
>NZ_JBAPPI010000260.1:0-1680 GCF_049280035.1 Mycobacterium sp.
GGCGGCCGCCGCACCACTTCCCGCGCCGTGCTGGAAGGCGCCCATGGCCGCCTGCATGGCCTGCATACCTTGCTGCGGAATCTGTTGCCCGAGTTGAGCAAACGGTTGAAAGGCGCCGGTGACAGCCTGGCCGATCCCTGTTGCGGCTTGGCTAAGACTGCTCAGCTCTGACATCGGGTCTTTACTGCCGGCACCGGCCATCTGTGCGGCCGAGTTCTCTTCATTGGCGGGGAATTGCGTCATGGCGCCGTTGAGTCCAGCGTCGCGCTTGGTATACCCGCCCTGCGCCAGGGAGTTGTCCAACGGATCGCCGGCATTGATGGTTACGCCCAGCATGGTCAGCAGTTGCTCGACTCCCGATGGGCCGGACGCCACCATGTCGGAGACGATTTGAAGCGGCGGCAGGTTCAACCCATGCGTGCGTGCGTAATCTTCGATTATCGCTACCAGTTTTGGATCCATGGCGTTCCTTGCGATGTGTCTAGTACGGCGGGACCGTGGTGTCGAGTGTACGGGCGGATAAAAACTCGTAGACGGAGTCGCCGGGGCGGTACTCGTCGATGAGGCGCTGGGTCAGCGCGTTGATTTCGTCGACTGCCGCAGCCATCCGCTCGAGTAACGCGGCTCGACTGGTGCCGGATCCGCGAAGCGGGCCCATCAGCTCGAAGATGCGCTCGTAGCCGGCTTGGACGATGGTGTTCAGTTCGGCGCAGTAGCGGGCATTGAGTGTGGCCCTTACCCATTCACTGTCCAGCTTGTCGATCGCTGCGGGATCGACAGTTCCGCCTTCGGTTTGGAGCCTGGCGATCTCGGCGGCGTAGATGCGTTGGCGGCGACGCCAATCTGCATCGCAGTCGAGTTCGGCGGCTCGCGTGACTAAGTTGACGGCCATGGCGTAGCCGGCGACGGCTTGATCGGCCGGCGAAGTGCCAGTCGGAATTTCGTCGGGCGCCGACGCTCTTGGCCGAGGGTCGGCAGCCATTGCGGCCTGCAAGGCGGCAGGGTCGAGATCGCTCATCGCACAACGCTTTCCGCGGCAGTGGTGTTGCAGGCGAGAAACCAGGCAAGGTGGTAATTGGCGGCGGCCTTGTTCTTGTTCACCAAGGCCTCGATGGCGGCCAGCAGCTGCCAGTTGCCCACGTCGGCTGGATCGACATTGTCGGGATAGCTATCCAGCACGCGGTCGGCGAACTTGGTCAGTTCGTCGTGCAGTTGCTCGGCTTCGGATTCGAGCACCCCGGTGCCCCTAGCGGCGGCTCTGGCCAAGGTATGCGCGAGCCTCGGTAACCCGTCACGCCAGAGCGTGGCCTGGCTCAACTCGACACTCAGCTCTTCCACTTCGGGCGCACGCCGTGGCCGCGGCGACGTTGCCACCGGCTCGTCGGTGTCGGACTCGGGAAGGTAGTGCCCGGGTTCAGATGCGGCGGCTATCTTCACCTCGCCCAGCAGCGCTTCGAGGTCACCGCGTCGGCGCGCTGGTTCGAGAAGTGTTACGGCAGCCGGGATTTCGATACCGGGCGGAATCCAGCCGCTGGCCAGATCGGTCACCAACACGGTGGTGTCGTCGGCGCGATCGCCGGCCGCCCATGCCAACCGCGGCTGTTGGACAGCTACCACCGCCACCAGGCGCTGCAGTCGTGTCCGTGCTGTCGCGTCGGCGGACGCGGCCCCGGCCAGCGC
>NZ_JBAPPI010000261.1:0-8435 GCF_049280035.1 Mycobacterium sp.
GTGCGAATATTTCTCGCTGCGGGGTCTGGCGCTGCTCACCGACACGGTCGAGAAGGTGCGGGACCGGCTCAATCCGAAGCTGGAGATCAGCGGCATCTTGATCACTCGCTACGATCCCCGGACCGTGAACTCGCGCGAGGTCATGGCCCGTGTGTTAGAGCGCTTCGGCGATTCGGTGTTCGACACGGTCATCACCCGAACTGTGCGCTTCCCGGAGACCAGCGTCGCCGGCGAACCGATCACCACGTGGGCACCGAGGTCAGGCGGCGCGGCCGCCTACCGTTCGTTGGCTCGCGAGGTGATCGACCGGTTCGGCGCGTGAACGGCGGCGTGAGCTGCGAGGCATCTCCCCAGAACGGCTTCCAGGTCAGCCTGGCCAATTTCGAAGGGCCGTTCGACCTGCTGCTGCAGCTGATTTTCGCCCACCGGCTTGACGTCACCGAGGTGGCGCTGCACCAGGTCACCGATGAATTCATCGCCTACACCCGCGCGATCGGTCCGGCGCTGGAGCTTGACGAGACCACCGCGTTCCTGGTCGTCGCCGCGACGCTGCTCGATCTCAAGGCGGCCCGGCTGCTGCCGTCCGGACAGGTCGACGACGACGAGGACCTGGCGCTGCTGGAGGTCCGCGACCTGCTGTTCGCCCGGCTGCTGCAGTACCGGGCGTTCAAGCACGTCGCGCAGATGTTTGCCGAGCTGGAGGCCGCCGCGCTGCGCAGCTATCCACGCGCGGTGTCGCTGGAAGACCGCTACGAGGACTTGCTGCCAGAGGTGATGCTGGGCGTCGACGCCGAGCGATTCGCCCAGATCGCCGCGATCGCGTTCACGCCGCGGCCGGTGCCGACGGTGGCCACCGAACACCTGCACGAGCTGATGGTGTCGGTGCCCGAACAGGCCGAACAGCTGCTGTCGCTGCTGGAGAGGCGCGGGACAGGGCAATGGGCGTCGTTCTCGGAGTTGGTCGCCGACTGCCGGGCGCCGATCGAGATCGTCGGCCGCTTCCTGGCGCTGCTCGAACTGTATCGGTCGCGGGCGGTAGCATTCGACCAGTCAGAACCGCTTGGTGTGCTCCAGGTTTCGTGGACCGGAGAACGGCCGACCAGCGAAGCGTTGCTGAGGGCAGAGTCGCTCGAAGCTCAAGAATTGCGAGACCAATACTCATGACTGACCAGCCGCCCGAACCGGACCTGGGCGTCCGCGCCGGCGACGATGCAGAGCGGAGCGATGAGGTGGGGGCACCTCCCGCTTGCGGGGGCGAGCGGCGCACGATCGACGCAGCCGCGGCTCACGAGCTCGACGACTCCGAATTGGGCATCCGCGCCGGCGACGATATACACAGCAGCGATGAGGTGGGGGCACCTCCCGCTTGCGGGGGCGAGTGGCGCACGATCGACGTCGCGACAGCGCCCGAGCTCGACGACGACGAGCTGGGCGCGGTGCTCGAGGCGCTGCTGCTGGTCGTCGACACCCCGGTGACGGTCGAGGCGCTGGCCGCGGCTACCGAGCAACCGGCCTATCGGGTCGCCGCCAAGCTGCGGGTGATGGCGGATGCACTGACCGAACGTGACAGCGGCATCGACCTGCGGGAAGCCGGCGGCGGATGGCGGATGTACACCCGCGCGCAGTTCGCGCCTTACGTCGAGCGCCTGCTGCTGGACGGGTCGCGCTCGAAGCTCACCCGAGCCGCGCTGGAGACGTTGGCCGTGGTGGCCTACCGCCAGCCGGTGACACGAGCGCGGGTAAGCGCGGTCCGGGGCGTCAACGTCGACGCGGTCATGCGCACGCTGCTGGCGCGTGGGCTGATCACCGAGGCCGGCACCGACCCCGATACCGGCGCGGTGACGTTCGCCACCACCGAGCTGTTCCTGGAGCGGCTGGGGTTGTCATCGCTGATTGACCTTCCTGACATCGCGCCGCTGCTTCCCGATGTCGACATGATCGACGACTTGAGCGAATCGCTCGATGTTGAGCCACGTTTCGTCAAGCTTTCCGGCGGCGCGGTGCATGACGATCGGCCGTTGTCGTTCGACGTGGACCAGGAATGATGGATGAGACCGGCGAACCCCAGGGGGTGCGCCTGCAGAAAGTCTTGTCGCAGGCCGGAATTGCGTCCCGCCGGACGGCCGAGAAGATGATCATCGACGGCCGTGTCGAGGTCGACGGGCAGTTGGTGACCGAGCTGGGCACGCGCGTGGATCCTGACGCGTCGGTGATCCGCGTCGACGGTGCGCGGGTGGTCCTGGACGATTCGCTGGTGTACCTGGCGCTGAACAAGCCGGTGGGGATGCACTCGACGATGTCGGACGACCGTGGCCGGCCCTGCATCGGCGATCTGGTCGAGCGCCGGGTTCGTGGCAACCAGAAGCTCTTTCACGTCGGACGGTTGGATGCCGACACCGAGGGACTGATCCTGTTGACCAACGACGGCGAGCTCGCGCATCGCCTGATGCATCCCTCGTACGAAGTGCCCAAGACGTATGTGGCGACGGTCGGCGGGGCGGTGCCGCGTGGGCTGGGCAAGAAGCTGCGGGCCGGTATCGAGTTGGACGACGGGCCGGCGGCGGTCGACGATTTCGCCGTGGTGGACGCGATTCCCGGTAAGACACTGGTCCGCGTCACGCTGCACGAGGGACGCAAACGCATTGTGCGACGGCTGCTCAAGGCTGCCGGGTTCCCGGTGCAGGCGCTGGTCCGAACCGACATCGGCACGGTGTCGCTGGGGGAGCAGCGTCCGGGCAGCATCCGGGCTCTGCGCCGCAACGAGATCGGAGATCTGTACAAAGCGGTCAGATTGTGACCGGTGTCGTCGTCGCCGTCGACGGCCCGGCCGGAACCGGAAAGTCGTCGGTATCAAGGGGGTTGGCGCGCACCCTGCAGGCCCGCTACCTGGACACCGGCGCAATGTACCGCATCGTCACTCTGGCGGTGCTGCGCGCGGAAATCGACCCGGCCGATCAGGCGTCCGTCGAAGCCGCTGCGGCGGCCGTCGAGTTGTCGGTGAGCTCTCACCCCGATGAAGATCGCAGTTACCTTGACGGAGAGGACGTCTCAACGGAGATCCGCGGTGACGCGGTCACTCAGGCAGTGTCAGCGGTGTCGTCGGTTCCCGCCGTACGTACCCGGCTTGTCGCCCTGCAACGCACCCTAGCTCAGGGCCCGAGCAGCGTCGTGGTCGAAGGCCGCGATATCGGGACCGTGGTACTGCCCGACGCCGACGTCAAGATCTTCCTGACAGCATCGGCCGAGACCCGGGCGCGGCGCCGCAACGATCAAAATGTCGCCGCCGGTTTGCCCGACGACTACGAGGGTGTGTTGGCCGATGTGCGCCGCCGCGATCACCTGGACTCGACGCGAGCGGTGTCGCCGCTGCGGGCCGCTTCGGATGCGGTGGTGATCGACACCAGCGCGATGACCGAATCCGAGGTAATCGGTCACCTGTTAGGGCTGGTGCGTCTGCGAAGCGAGGCCGCCCGGTGAGCGAAGACGGGACCTGGGTCGACGAAAGCGACTGGGAATCAGTTGGATTCGCTGAGGATCTGGAGGGCGAGGCCGCGGGACCGCCGCCGGTGGTGGCAGTGGTGGGCCGGCCGAATGTCGGCAAGTCGACGCTGGTCAACCGGATCCTGGGCCGGCGCGAGGCGGTGGTGCAGGATGTCCCCGGTGTGACCCGCGACCGGGTGTCCTACGACGCCCTGTGGACCGGACACCGGTTCATCGTGCAGGACACCGGGGGTTGGGAACCCGACGCCAAGGGTCTGCAGCAGCTGGTGGCCGAGCAGGCCGCGGTGGCGATGCGCACTGCCGACGCGGTGATCCTGGTGGTCGACGCGGTGGTCGGCGCGACCGCCGGTGACGAGGCGGCCGCGCGTATCCTGCGTCGTTCGGGTAAGCCAGTGTTTCTGGCAGCCAACAAAGTTGACAGCGAGAAGAACGAATCCGATGCGGCTGCGCTGTGGTCGTTGGGCCTCGGTGAGCCATATGGGGTCAGCGCGATGCACGGTCGCGGCGTGGGCGATTTGCTCGACGCGGTGGTCAGCGAGCTGCCGGAGGTGGCCGAGGCGGCGTCGACCGAGGGCGGTCCACGGCGGGTCGCGTTGGTCGGCAAGCCGAATGTCGGAAAGAGCTCCCTGCTGAACCGGCTGGCCGGTGATGAGCGCTCGGTGGTCCACGAAGTCGCCGGAACCACAGTCGATCCAGTGGACTCGCTGATCGAGATGGACGGCAAGGTTTGGCGTTTCGTCGATACCGCCGGACTGCGCCGCAAGGTCGGCCAGGCCAGCGGGCACGAGTACTACGCCTCAGTGCGCACCCACGGCGCGATCGATGCCGCCGAAGTCGTCATCGTGTTGATCGACGGTTCGGTGCCACTGACCGAACAGGACCAGCGGGTGCTGTCGATGGTGATCGAGGCCGGCCGTGCGCTGGTGTTGGCGTTCAACAAGTGGGATCTGGTCGACGAGGAGCGGCGCTACCAGCTGGACAACGAAATCGACCGGGAACTGGTACAGGTGCGATGGGCGCAGCGGGTCAACATCTCCGCGAAAACCGGCCGGGCCGTGCAGAAGCTGGTGCCGGCCTTGGAAAGTGCGCTGGCGTCGTGGGATGCCCGGATCGGCACCGGCCAGCTCAACAGCTGGATCAAGGAAGTGGTGGCGGCGACCCCGCCGCCGGTGCGCGGCGGCAAGCAGCCGCGGATCCTGTTCGCCACCCAGGCCACCGCCCGCCCACCGACGTTCGTGCTTTTCACCAGCGGCTTTTTGGAGGCGGGGTATCGGCGGTTCCTGGAGCGACGGCTGCGGGAGACGTTCGGCTTCGAGGGCAGCCCGATCCGGATCAACGTGCGGGTGCGCGAGAAGCGGAAAGCCAAACGCTGAATGCGGCGCCGAAATGGCGCCCGATAGGGTCTCTTCAGTGCCGCTTTCACACGCAATCTTGGTTGTCTTGGCCGGCTTGGCTGCGGGCGCGATCAACGCGGTTGTGGGGTCGGGCACGTTGATCACCTTTCCGACGCTCGTTGCGATGGGTTTTCCGCCGGTGACATCGACGATGTCCAATGCGGTCGGGCTGGTTGCGGGCAGCGTCTCGGGAACCTGGGGCTACCGGCGCGAGCTGCATGGCCAGTGGAATCGGCTGCGCTGGCAGCTTCCCGCCTCAGTGGTTGGCGCCGTCCTGGGCGCGTGGCTGCTGTTGCACCTGCCGGAGAAGGTGTTCATCGACGTCGTTCCGGTGCTGCTGATCATCGCGCTGATCCTGGTGGTCGTCGGGCCGCGGATCCAAACCTGGGCGCGCGATCGAGCCGAGAGGACAGGCCGCTCCACCGACGACATATCGTCACGCCGGATGGCCGCATTGGTGGCGTGCACTTTCGCGGTCGGCGTATACGGCGGCTATTTCACTGCGGCGCAAGGCATCCTGCTGGTCGGCGCGATGGGCGCGCTACTGCCCGAATCGGTGCAGCGGATGAATGCGACGAAGAATCTGCTGGCGCTCGTCGTGAATATCGTTGCGGCGCTGGCCTACACGTTGGTGGCGTTCGATCGGATCAGCTGGCCGGCGGCGGGCCTTATCGCGGTTGGCTCACTGGTCGGCGGATGGTTGGGCGCACACTACGGCCGTCGACTGTCCCCAAACGCGTTGCGGGCCGCGATCGTTGTCGTCGGCCTCATCGGCGTCTACAGGCTCTTGACCGTCTAGCGGGTCAGCCTTGTTGGACGACGTTGCCGTCGCCGGACGTGTCGATGCTCGGCGAACCGGTGTGGTAGGTGATCTGGTTGTTGAAGCCGGAGGCTTCGACGGAGTCGACGGCGTCGACAGTGACCGAGTTCTGGACGCCGGACACATGCAGGCTTGCGCAGTGGCCGGTGAGCACGAACTTGTTCGAAATGCCGCTGACGTCCACGTCGTTCTGGTTGCAGGCGATCGTCCGATTCTCTTTGATGCCGGAGATGGTCAGATTGGCACCCGCCGGCGCTGTGGACGCTGGGCTGGGCGACCCCGACGGTGCAGGGGCTTGAGTAACACCGGCGGACGGCGCCGCACTACTGGAGGCGATGCCGGGCGTACTGGGGGTGGGCGAGAGGATCACCAAGCCGCTGTGCGTCGCTCGGTTGATGCCGAAGACCGCAAGCCCCAGCGGGATTGCGATGGTCCCAATGATGAAGAAAGCGGCCAAGATCCACCACACCTGGTTGCGCGAGGTGGACCGCGGCGATGTCCAGGGGGACGGGCTGCCGAAACTCGGCGGCGGTGGTGGGACCGCTGCACCGGGCGGGTACGGGTAGCCACCAGGCGGCTGGGTACTTCCCGCTTCGGACACCCGGGCCGTCTCAGCCAATGGGCGCTCAAGCTCACGGATTCGCGCTTCCGGGTCATCCTCTGGCTTCATTCACGCATGCTCCCACACGGGGATCGCACCGAATAGGCCTTTCTTTTCGGTAGTTTCTGCATCGTGCCCGAATTGAGAAACCGCCAGATCGTGTTGCGTCGCCGCCCTACCGGCCTAGTCCAGCCCGGTGACACCGAGTTGGTCACCACGCCCGCGCCGGAGCCGGCCGACGGGGAGGCGCTGGTCCGGACCACCTACGTGGGTCTTGACGCCGCGGTCCGGACCTGGCTCAACGATCAGCCGGGCTACCTGCCGCCGGTGCAGCTGGGCGAGGTGATCCGGGCGGCCGGGATCGGGGAGGTCGTGTCGTCGCGGTGTGACGCCTACGCCGTTGGCGACGTCATCACCACCTTGACCGGATTTCAGGAGTACGTGATTGTCCGCGACGACGTGTTCAGCACGCCCATTCCCGGCGAGAGCGATCAGCTGGCGATCATGTCGGTGTACGGGCCGACCGGCGCGACGGCATATATCGGGATGACCGACGTCGGTCGGCCTCAGGCTGGGGACACTGTGGTGGTTTCGGCCGCGGCAGGCGCCACGGGGTCGGTGGCCGGGCAGATCGCCAAGATCGCCGGTGCCCGGGTGGTGGGCATCGCGGGCGGGCCGGAGAAGTGCCGGGCGGTGGTCGAGGACTTCGGTTTCGACGCGTGTATCGACTACAAAAACGACGACCTGGAAGCCGCGCTCAAAGAGCACTGCCCTAAGCGGGTCAACGTCTACTACGACAACGTCGGCGGACCGATCCTCAACGCAGTGCTGGGCCGCCTGGCCATGAACGCACGAGTGGTGCTCTGCGGCGTCATCTCCAGCTACCTGAGCGGCGAGCACCCCGGGCCGGCCAATTACGTGAACCTGCTGTCCAAAACCGCGACTATGCAGGGATTCAACGCGCTCGATCAATGGGGCCGCTTCGACGAGGCCTTCGCCTCGCTTCGGGAGTGGGAGCACGAAGGCCGAATCAAGGCCCGCCAGACCGTCTTTGAGGGCATCGAGTCGTGCGTCGATGCCCTCAACGGGCTGTTCACCGGAGCCAACATCGGCAAGATGCTGGTCAAGTTGAGCGAGCCCACGACGGCCTAGCTGGCCTCAGCGCAGTTCTTGGATGCGGATCATGGTGCCTGCTGGATCGCGGACAGCGCAGTCGCGAACCCCGTAGGGCTGCTCGGTCGGCTCTTGGACGATGTCGGCGTTGGTGGCCTGCAGGCGTTCGAAGGTGCCGTCGAGGTCCTTGGTGGCCAGGACGATGATCGCGTAGGTGCCCTTGGCCATCATCTCGGCGATGGTGCGGCGTTCGTCGTCGGTGATGCCGGGGTTTGCGGCCGGCGGATTCAAAACGATTGATGTGCCAGGCTGATTCGGCGGTCCGACCGTGATCCACCGCATCTTGCCCTTTCCGACATCGAGGCGGATCTCGAAGCCCAGGGTGTCGCGGTAGAACGCCAGGGAGGCCTCCGGGTCGTCGTGCGGGAGGAAGCTCGAGTGAATGGTGATGTCCATGACGGTCAGGCTAGGGGCAGCGCGGCAGCGGGCGCTTCTCGATTCCTGACCGGTCTGGTGACTTGCTTTTCCATACACGACGGCAACCCTGCGGCGAGGCCGGCAACCTGGTCCCGGTAGCTACTGGGCGACAGGCCGACCAGCTCGGTGAAGCGTGTGCTGAAGGTCCCCAGCGACGAGCAGCCGACTGCGAAACAGACCTCGGTGACGCTCAGTTCGCCGCGACGCAGCAGCGCCATCGCGCGCTCGATGCGGCGCGTCATCAGATAGGAGTACGGCGACTCACCGTAGGCGAATTTGAATCGGCGGCTGAGGTGCCCGGCCGACATATTGGCGTCGCGGGCGAGCGCCTCGACGTTCAGCGGCCGCGCGTACTCGCGGTCGATCCGGTCGCGGACGCGGCGCAACCGCGCGAGGTCGCGCAGGTGTTGCTCGTCGACAGGTCTGGATCCCACCTGCGCGATGGTGCCACGTCGCGTTGGGATGGGGCCAGCCTCGCGGTCTGCTGTAGGCTTTCCACCTGCTGCCGATGATCTGTTTGGCGGCACCG
>NZ_JBAPPI010000262.1:0-4903 GCF_049280035.1 Mycobacterium sp.
CGCGCGCCGGCCGGCGAGGTCCGGACGAATTCCCGGTTCCAGTCGTGCACCAGATGCAGCGACGCCAGCCCCGACGACGTCAGGGCGCGCACCAGGTTCATCGCCGCACCGGCGTTGGCGTAAGCGCGTACCAACCGCGACGGGTCGTGCTCGCGCGCCGCGGCGTCCGGGGCGAATCCGTTGACCATGTCGCCGCGGTAGGAGCGCAATCCGAGCGCGTCGAGGTCCGACGACCGGGGCTTGGCGTACTGCCCCGCAATGCGGGCCAGCTTGACCACCGGCACGCTGGCGCCATAGGTCAACACCACCGCCATCTGCAGCAAGGTACGGATATTGCCCCTGATATGCGGTTCGGTGTTGTCAACGAACGTCTCGGCACAGTCGCCGCCCTGCAGCAGGAACGCCTCACCCCTGGCTACCTGGGCCAGCATTTCCTGAAGCCGCACGACCTCCGACGGCACCGTCACCGGGGGAACACTCTCCAGGACCGTTCGTATCGGCTCGACCTGCTCGGGCGTCCAACTCGGCTGCTGTGCGGCGGGCTTGGCCAGCGCGGCGTCCAGCCGGGCCCGCAAATCCGCCGGTAGCGGAGGCAGCGGCGGCAGCTGCTCTATCGGTACGTCAACGGTCCAGTTCACCCGTCTATGGTAACTGGGCGCCACGGCCTCTTAGTCAAGCAGCGATCAGGGCGAACGCTCATCGGCCGACTGCTCAGCGGGCCGCACCGCGGCTCGCATCGTCGTCGCCTTACCTCATCGGCCGACTCCTCAGCGGGCCGCGGTGCGGCCCGCATCGTCGTCGGCCGTGATCAACCGGTGTCGCCGTAGCTGGTCTCGAGCGTCGACCAGCGCGTCGTGCACATCCCGCGGCCGGGGCGGCAGCCGCGGGCGCCCGCGGTCTTCCCAAAGCTGGCGTAGCTCACGGGTGAATCGCGGCATCGTCGGCGGCAACTGGGTCATCGGGCCCCACAACTGGCACAGCACAACGTGGTCGTAAGCGCCGACCCAGGCCCACAGCTCGATCGGCTCGGCACCGTCGATGTCAAAGAACGCCTCGAGGTCCGAGCGGATCCGGGCCCGCGGGCGCCACAGCTGCGAAGCCGGTGGGGGTAGTTTCGGCAGCACGTGGGTGCGCACCCAGCTGCCGGCCCGCTCGGGGTCGAATTCGGTCGACACTGCGTAATATTCGCGGCCGTCCTCGGCTACCACCCCGATCGAGATCAGCTCAATCGTGCGTCCGTCATCGATGAATTCCGTGTCGTAGAAGTACCGCACGTGTTCCTAGCCGCCGGTCACCCGATGCCGGCACCGCTGGCGACCACGCGCGGCGGGTGCGGCGGCGGCGCCGGATGGACTTCACGGTCCAGCAGCGCGTCGACCATGCGGTGGTCGGGGCGGCGCGGCGTGCCGGCGACCGTGTATTGCACCCACAGCTTGGCCCGCACGACGGGGCGGCGCAGCGTTCGCTCGCGTTGCAGCGCACGCGCCATCTTGGTTAGCCGGCTCATGTAAAACCAGCGGGCCCACGGGGCTTGCGGGCGCGACAATCGGATCGCACCGATGACCAGCAGCGGGACGAAGAACATGCCGATCAGGCCGGTCCACACCTTGCCCTTGAGCACAACCAGCACCGCCAGCGGCAAAATCAGCACCATCGCGAAGACCACGCCGGTGCGCAGTAGCACCGAGTGGGTGGTGTCTTGCCACAGGCTGAGGAAGAACATCAGCGGGTGCAATCCCAGCACCAGCAGTCCACCCACCGCCACTGCGGCGAACACCGCGTCGACCGACGTCCGGCCATCTTCCTCCCAATAGACGTCGGATAGGTGCAGGATCAACGCATACTCGTCGAGCACCAGCGCGGCTCCGATGCCGAAGACGATGGCGCCCAGGGTGTATTCCGGTTCGTGCCCGTTGACCGACAGGGCCACCAGCGTCACCCCGGAGACCATCACAAGCAGCACTCCGACCACCACATGGTGGATGTGCATTTTTCCGGTGTGAATGTTGCGTGGCTCCCACCACTTTGGCGGCACACCGCGGTCCGCGCGATGGCGGATGTAGCGCACGAGGGTGCGGGCCACGAAAAAGGTGAGGATGAAGGCGATCAGACAGCACAGCAACGGCAGTCGACCACGGCCGATGATGTCGTCTTCGAACCAACGGAGCACCTTAGAAAACCTACGCCCACTTCGCGCCGACGGCCCTCCGCGACACCGGCTCAGACATCCGCCCCGATAGGCTGGTCACCGACATGAGTACATGGCAGTCGCCCGACGTGGGCAGTTGGCGTGGGGCCGTAGCCCGTGTTACTGACGGAGCGCAGCCGGGTGTCTGGCGAAATGCCTGGTGGGCGTTGCTCCAGCTGGTGGCCCTGGCCGCACTGGGCTACGCCGGCTGGCGGCTCGTCGGTCATACCCCGTACCGCATCGATATCGACGTCTACCGGATGGGCGGCCAGGCCTGGCTGGATAACCGTCCGCTCTACGCCGACGGTGCGCAATTTCACACCCCGATCGGCCTGAACCTCCCGTTCACCTATCCCCCGCTCGCCGCCATCGTGTTTTGCCCCTTCGCCTGGTTGGGCCTGCCGATCGCCAGCGTGACGATCACGCTGATCACGTTGGCGCTGCTGCTCGTCTCCACGATGATCGTGCTGACCCGACTCGACGTGTGGAGCACCGTGCGGCTGGTGCCCGGGCCGGCCTGGCTGCGCCGGTGGTGGCTGACGGCGCTGATCGTGGCCGCGGCGGCGATCTACCTGGAGCCCATCAAGTCGAACTTCGCCTTCGGCCAGATCAACGTCGTGCTGATGACGCTGGTGATCGCGGACTGTGTGCCGCGCCGCACCCCGTGGCCCCGTGGGCTGCTGCTGGGACTCGGCATCGCCCTCAAACTCACCCCGGCGGTGTTCCTGCTTTATTTCTTGCTGAACCGCGACAAACGGGCCATGTTGACCTCAATGGCGTCCTTCCTGGCGGCGACCCTGGCCGGGTTTGTACTGGCCTGGCGCGACTCCTGGGAGTACTGGACCGACACGATCAACAACACCGACCGGATCGGTGCGGCGAGCTTGAACACCAACCAAAACGTCGCCGGGGCGCTGGCGCGGCTGGGCCTCAACGATCACGAACGCTTCCTGCCGTGGGTGGCTGCCTGCCTGCTCGTGCTGGCGCTGACGGTGTGGGCGACGCGGCGGATGCTGCGCGCCGGCGAGCCGACCCTGGCGATGATCTGTATCGCGCTGTTCGGGCTGGTGGTTTCGCCGGTGTCCTGGTCGCACCACTGGGTGTGGATGCTGCCGACGGTGTTGGTGACGGCGGTGCTGGCCTGGCGGCGACGCAACGCCGCGCTTGCCGCGGTCAGCGCGGCCGGGCTGGCATTGATGGTGTGGACACCGATCGATCTACTTCCCAAGCATCACGAGCTGGGCGCCGCGGGGTGGCGTCAGTTCGCTGGCGTGTCCTACCTGTGGTGGGCGCTGGCGACCATCGTCGCGGCCGGTGCCACGGTCGCTGTCAGCACCGCCACCGCCACTGCGTCACGGGCTTCCACCACGCCGACGCCGGTGTCGGCAGTCAGCTGACCCGGACTGCGATTCGTTAGCCCGCTGCGGTCTCGGGGATCCGCGTGTCCGATTGCGTTGCCGGTCCGGACCCATTGCCGTTTTTGAGGGTGCCGGCGTAGATGTCGACGTATTCCTGACCGGAAAGCCCCATCAGCTCGTAGATCACCTCGTCGATAACGGCTCGTTCGATGAAGCGGTTGCCCGCCAGCCCGTCGAATCGGGAGAAGTCCATCGGCTTGCCGAATCGGACGGTGACCCGGCCGAACCGCCACATCTTGCTACCGGGCGGATTGACGACGTTGGTGCCGATCATTGCTACCGGTATCACCGGAACTCCGGTTTCCAGCGCCAGACGAGCCAACCCGGTCTTGCCCTTGTACAGCCTGCCGTCGGGCGAGCGGGTGCCCTCGGGATACATGCCGAGCAGCTTGCCCTGGCTCAGCAACCGTTCAGCGGTATTCAAAGCGGCTTGCGCTGAGTCGGCATCGCTGCGGTCGATGGGCACCTGCCCGGTGGTGCCGTAAAACCAGCGGCTGAACCAACCCTTCAGCCCGGTGCCGGTGAAGTATTCGGCCTTCGCCAGGAACGTGATCCGGCGCCGGACGACCAGCGGCAGATAGAAACTGTCGGCGACCGCCAGGTGGTTACTGGCCAGGATCGCCGGGCCGGACTGCGGGACATATTCCAGTCCTTCGACTTTCGGCCGGCCAAGGAAGGCCAGCAACGGGCCCATGAAGATGTACTTGAAAAGCCAGTACCACATGGACCCTCCCAATTGCCCGAGACCGTTAGTGTTCTGCGCCAAGAGTACCGATCCAGTGTGGACGGGACCACATCGACGCTTGCGACCTGCTTACTCTTCGGCGGTAAGCCGGTTGCCGTTAACCCGAACCGCCGCGGCTACTCCTCGACGGTGACGGTGATGGGCTGATATCGGCTCGTTGGACCAGCATCGGCTTCGGTATCGGCTTCGGCACCATCACCCGGCGGACCGTCCGGCGGCGGCTTCGATCCGTCGACTTGCTCGATGATGGCTCGGACCACCGCCAGCAGCGCGACGCTGTGTTCCGCGATGACGGTCAACAACGGGTGTTCCTCCCCAGTCACCACCGCGGCCAACGCACACACCGGACACCACACCTGCTGACACTTGCCGGTGCCGGCGCCGTCGCCAAGCGCCCGCGCCGCCGCCAAGCGGACCGCAGGGTCGATCCCGTCGAGAATGCTCTGAGCGAGTTTGCGCAACTCGGGACCGATGTCGGGGTGAATGCCACTCACACGCGTCGCCCCTCCTCATCGCTGCGTCCCCCTCGCCGCTGCGCGGCTGGGGGTGCCC
>NZ_JBAPPI010000263.1:0-3729 GCF_049280035.1 Mycobacterium sp.
GTTACCGCCGGTGTCGCCGGTGCCGCCGTTGCCGCCGTCAAGGGTTCCACCGCCGGTTCCGGCTGCGCCCGCCGTGCCAGTCAAGCCGCTACCGCCCTCGCCGCCGGCACCGCCTTGGGCGAAGAACGCGTAGGTTCCGGCGTCCCCGCCGTTGCCACCCGTGCCCGCGGCGGCTGTAGCCGTAGCGGCGCCGCCTTCGCCGCCCTCGCCGCCGTTGCCGTAGAACAGCCCGCCGTTACCGCCATCGCCGCCGGCACCGCCGTCGGCGCCCGCGCCGCCCTCGCCGCCATTGCCGAAGTAGAGAGCGTCGCCGCCGGTACCGCCTTGACCGAGGGAGTCGGTGGCACCATTGCCGCCGTTACCGAACAAGATTCCGCCGCCCTGGCCATCGGCGTCCGTCAGCGAACCGCCCCCGACGCCATTGGCGCCGTCACAGATCAGCCCGCAGGCACCACCGGTGGAAACTGCCGCGGGATCCACCTGGGCGGCCCACGTGTTCAGCGAGCTGTCGACCTGCTGGCCCAACGAACTGTTAATCCAAGACTGCTCAAGTCCCTGCCAAAACGCAGTCGACGAATCGGCCGCCGACGCTCCAGTGCCGGCGTCAGACAGCGCTGCCGGAGCTGCTCCCGAGAGCGCCGCGTCAAAACTGCTGGGGTTGGAGAAATCCGCGAGCAACGTGTCCCAGCCGGCCGGGGTGCTCAAATCCGTCAGCAGACCGCTCAACACACCCGGGTCCAAGAAATCCACCGGGTTGACCGAAGTGACCGCCGAACTGACGGCCGAGCCGACGGCCATGTCCAGGATGTCATCGAACACATCGGCCTTAGCCGTCGGTGCGCCCGCTAGCGGGCCCAACCCAAACGCCAAAAACGCCCCCGCGCCGGCGCCCAGACCTGCCACGCGCGCGCGACGGCGCGCCTTGGCTTTCTGTGATTGACGGTTTCGCTTGCTGTGCTGTCCAGACATGACTGCCTTCCCACCCAAAGTCGCTAGAGCAGACTGCTCTTAGCCCGGCTTAAGGTAACCCTTGGGGGCACTTACGTTCGAAGAACCAGACAATTAATTCGAGATCACTTTGCAAATTTCGTTGGCTGACTGGTGTAGCAAGCCATGGCTGGCACTACCGTCCCAGAACACAAGGTAATTCGAACGGTCACAGCAACTTTCGTAAAGATTTGATTTATTACCCGGCGCCGACGCAGACGCACGTCGTGTCGCGGCTGAGCTAAGACCTAATTTCTTTCAGCTACCTCACAGGTTTACCTCGGATATCGATTCGGACCGACCCGCGATGGACACCCACCACGACCGACCGGGGTGGTTGAGCTGTCGCGCGAAACGTCGTATAACGCACAACGAACGCATGAATAATCGGCTTAAGTGCAATACAGTCTTGGCACTTCACAATGGCAACCGCCGTTCCGGCGGAAGACAGGTCGGCAATGGTGAGCAAGCAAGTTGAGCCCACGGGGCTTTCGGACGAAGCGCGTGAGCGCATCAGCGCTGAGCTGGACCGAATCCGGGAACGGCGCGATCGACTGGAGGCCGAGGTCAGAAACGACCGCGGCGCGGTGAGCGATCATGCTGACGCCGCCGACGCCATCCAGCGCGCAGATGAACTGGCCAGCCTGGACGAGCGGATCATCGAGCTCGACCGGCTGATGCGGACCGGACCCCTGCCGTCGAACGGGGACGACACGCTGCCCTTCGGCACCGAGGTGACCCTAAAGTTCCCCGACGGTGCGGTAATCAAGATGCAGGTGATCACCGTCATCGAACAGACTCCTGTCGGCGGCGAAGCCGAGGCGCTGACGGCGGGCAGCCCGCTGGGCCTGGCGCTCGTCGGACGGAAAAAGGGCGACACGGTCACCTATACGACGCCGCAAGGGCAAAACCAGGTTGAGCTGCTGGATGTGAAATACCCGAAGTAGTCCGCCGTAGACTTCCGCCGTGGCCGAGATTGCGGCGAGTACACAACTACCCCTCAAGACGCAGGTGTGGCGGTTCGTCGTCACCGGCGGGTTGTCGGCTGTTGTCGACTTCGGGCTGTATGTCGCGCTGCTACGGCTAGGCCTACAGGTCAACGTCGCCAAGTCGATCAGCTTTATCGCCGGCACGACAACCGCCTACCTGATCAACCGGCGGTGGACGTTCCAAGCGCCACCGAGCAAGGCCCGATTCGTCGCCGTTTGCGTGCTATACGCGCTGACCTACTCCGTGCAGGTCGGCATCAACTACGTCTTCTACCTTCAGTTCGCCAACCAGCCGTGGCGGGTACCCGCCGCTTTCGTGATCGCACAGGGCACCGCCACCGTGGTCAACTTCATCGTGCAGCGCTCGGTGATCTTCCGGCTGCGCTGAGCCGACCGCGCCAGGTTGAATTGTCCGCCTCCTCAGCGGGAACATGCGTTCCCGCATCGTCACCGGACTAGCAGGTACCCTTTTTGACGATGTTTAGCAGCGACATTCCGACCACCGCGACCCGGCTGACGGGGTTCGGCCGCACCGCGCCATCGGTGGCGCAGGTGCTCTCCACGCCGGACCCTGAGCTGATCGCGAAAGCGGTGGCACAGGCGGCAGATGCGGGCGGTAGGGGTGTCATCGCCCGCGGGCTGGGCCGCTCCTACGGCGACAACGCCCAGAACGGCGGCGGGCTCGTGATCGACATGACGCCGCTGAACCGGATCCATTCGATCGACGCCGACACCCACATCGCCGACGTCGATGCCGGCGTCAGTCTCGACCAGCTGATGAAAGCCGCGCTGCCGTTCGGGTTATGGGTACCGGTGCTGCCCGGCACCCGGCAGGTCACCGTCGGCGGAGCGATCGCCTGCGACATCCACGGCAAGAACCACCACAGCGCGGGCAGCTTCGGTAACCACGTCCAGTCGATGGAGCTGCTGACGGCCGACGGGCAGATCCGACACCTCACTCCCGACGGCGAGGAGGCCGAGCTGTTCTGGGCCACCGTCGGCGGCAACGGTCTGACCGGCATCGTGCTGCGGGCCACCATCGCGATGACGCCCACGGAGACGGCGTACTTCATCGCCGACGGGATCGCCACCAAAGGCCTCGACGAAACGGTCGCCGTCCACCTCGACGGCAGCGAAGACCGCTACACCTACTCCGCCGCCTGGTTCGACTTGATCAGCCCGCCACCGAAGCTCGGCCGGGCCGCGGTCAGCCGCGGCAGCTTGGCTAAGCTCGATCAACTACCCAAAAAACTCGCCAAGAACCCGCTGAAATTCGATGCGCCGCAATTGTTGACGGTGCCGGACATCTTTCCGGTCAGCGTGATGAACAAGTTGTCGTTCATGGCAATTGGCGAGGTGTACTACCGGCTGGGCGGAACCTACACCGACAAGATCATGAACTTGTCGCAGTTCTACCACATACTCGACCTGGTCAGCGGTTGGAATAGTGCCTACGGCCCAACGGGTTTCGCCCAACACCAGTTCTTGGTTCCGCCGGATGCGATGGACGAGTTCAAGGCGATCATCCGCTGGATTCAGACCCGCGGGCACTACTCGGCGTTCAACGTATTCAAACTTTTCGGACCGGGCAATCGTGCGCCGCTGAGTTTCCCGATGGCCGGCTGGAACGTTGCGATGGACTTCCCCAACAAGCCAGGCGTCAACGAGTTCCTCAACGAGCTGGACGCCCGGGTGCTGGAATTCGGCGGCAGGGTGTACACCGCGAAGGACTCGCGGGTCAGTGCCGATAACT
>NZ_JBAPPI010000264.1:0-2300 GCF_049280035.1 Mycobacterium sp.
CTGAACCCTTCGATGTCCTCCGGTGCCTGTGACCAGTCGGCGACCACGTTGTCGACGCGACCGGGCGTGGCGCCGCCCTGCAGCAGGTGCAGCAGCTGCTCGCACACGTCACGGGATCCCTGCGCGACGACCAGCACCCGCCCGTCGACGCGATTGGCGACGTAACCGGTCAGGCCCAGCTCCAGCGCCCGGGAGCGGGTCCACCAGCGGAAACCAACTCCCTGCACCCGCCCGCGTACCCAGGCGGTGAGCCGGACATCAGGCTCCGCCATCGGCTACCTCGAAGGTGACCGTGGTGCCGGACTTGAGTGTGCGACCCACCGTGCACACCTGGTCGACCGCGCGCTCGACGACCGTCAACACCCGCGCCTTCTCGTCGTCGCTCAAACCCGAAAGGTCGATCTCGAGGGTTTCTTGCAGCAGCGGATAACGCTCCTGCTCACGGTCAGCGTCGCCGGACACCCGCACGGTCGCCTGGTAATCGTCACCGAGGCGGCGGGCCAACGGCAGGTCGCCGGCCATCCCGCTACACGCGGCCAGGGCGATCTTCATCAACTCGCCTGGGGTGAATACGCCGTCGACGTCCTCGGAGCCGATGAGTACCTGCGCACCGCGCGAGCTGTGCCCGGTGTAGCGGCGCACCCCGGTACGTTCCACCCACAGTTCCATCATGGGTTTCTTTCTACCGGGTCTGCTGCACGCCGAGATTGACGCTAGCGCGGAAAAGTTCGGGTGCGCATGACGCTAACGTCGATCTCGACGGGCAGGAAGAGACAGGTCACGGTCAACGTCGCGGCCGGGGCTGACAACGCGGACAGTAGAACGACGAGCGGTTCATGAACTTCTCCCGGTGGATCACCGCACCGCAACGACGGCAGTGTTTGCCTTCGCGGCCGTACACATTGAGAGACCGGTCGAAGTAGCCGGACTGGCCGTTGACGTTGACGTACAACGAATCGAACGAAGTGCCGCCCTGTGCCAATGCGTCGCCCATCACCTCCGCTGCGGCTTCCAGCACGTCAGCCAGCCGCCGACGGGTCAGCGTGTCGGCGATACGTGCACCATTCACCTTGGCCCCCCACAACGCCTCGTCGGCGTAGATATTGCCGATCCCGGACACCACCGTCTGGTCGAGCAGCTGGCGTTTGATCTCGGAATGCTTGCGCCGCAACACGTTTACCACCGCGTCGATATCGAATCGCGGATCGAGCGGATCGCGCGCCAGGTGGGCGACCGGGGCAGGAACCACACTGCCGTCCACGTTGACCAGGTCGGCCAGCAGCCACCCGCCGAAGGTGCGCTGGTCGACGAAGCTCAGCGTTGTCCCGTCATCGAGGACCGCCGCGATGCGCAGGTGGTCCGCGTTCGGCACCGTCCCGAGGAGCATCTGGCCGCTCATGCCTAGGTGGACCACGAGCGCGTAATCGCCCCCGTCCAGCGTGAGCCACAGGTATTTCCCGCGCCGGTCGGTACCGGTGATCCGGGCGTCCAGCAGCCGCGCGGTCAGATCGGCCGGCCCGGCCTCGTGGCGGCGCACTGCGCGGGGGTGATGCACGCGGACGGCGGTGATGGCCTTGCCCACCACGTGGGCCTGCAAGCCGCGCCGCACCACCTCAACCTCGGGTAGCTCGGGCATCCCAGAAAACCTACGTCACGCGCGATCGAGCACGCTCAGCGTTTTCCACGCCGCTGCGGCGGCATGCTGCTCGGCTTCCTTCTTGGACCGGCCCACACCCGACCCGTATTCGGTATCGGCCACTTTCACCGCGGCGGTGAACTCTTTGTGATGGTCGGGTCCAGTCGAGGTGACCTGATACGACGGTGCGCCCAGGCCGCGGGCTGCGGTCAGCTCCTGCAGGCTGGTCTTCCAGTCCAGTCCGGCGCCCAACGTGGGCGCGGCGTCCAACAGCGGACCGAACAACCGCAAGATCACGTCCCGCA
The DNA here is from genome assembly GCF_049280035.1 of Mycobacterium sp. Classification (GTDB taxonomy): domain Bacteria; phylum Actinomycetota; class Actinomycetes; order Mycobacteriales; family Mycobacteriaceae; genus Mycobacterium. The sequence goes on from NZ_JBAPPI010000264.1 coordinate 1,942, forward strand.
CGCCGTCCATCCCGTGGTGCAGGTAGATCGCTCCCAGCAGCGATTCCATGCTGTCGGCCAGGATGCTGGATTTGTCGGACCCGCCGGTGTTGATCTCGCCGCGCCCCAATAGCAGATGCGCGCCGAGGCCTTTCTCAGTCAGGTTTCGCGCGACTTCGGCCAGCGCCTGTGTGTTGACCACGCTGGCCCGCAGTTTGGCCAGATCGCCCTCCGAGCGGTCAGGGTGTCGATGGAACAACTCGTCGGTGACGGTCAGGCCAAGAACTGCGTCGCCGAGAAACTCCAAGCGCTCGTTGGTGGGCAGACCGCCGTTCTCGTAGGCGTAGCTGCGGTGGGTCAGCGCCAAGGTCAGCAACTCA
>NZ_JBAPPI010000265.1:0-5586 GCF_049280035.1 Mycobacterium sp.
CCATCACGATTTCGAGCGCGGCGAAGATGTTCAACTGCACCGGCTGGAAGATCGGATGGGCTTGCGGGCCAGCCGAACTCATCCTCGGCGTGCGAGCGGCCAAACAGTATTTGAGTTATGTCGGAGGCGCGCCGTTTCAGCCGGCGGTGGCGCACGCACTGAACACCGAGGGAAACTGGGTGGTCGCGCTGCGAACTTCGTTGCAGGACAAGCGCGATCGGCTGGCACGCGGATTGGCCGAGGTCGGCTTTCGGGTGCACGACAGTTCGGGCACCTACTTCTTGTGCGCCGATCCGCGTCCGTTGGGTTACGACGACAGCACGGCGTTCTGCGCCGCGCTACCGGAACGGGTCGGCGTCGCCGCGATCCCGATGACGGCGTTCTGCGATCCCGCTGCCCCGGACTGGACGCAGTGGAATCACTTGGTGCGGTTCACCTTCTGCAAGCGGGACGACACACTCGACGAGGCGATCCGTCGACTGGCACGACTGCGAGATTGACCGGCTATCCCGGTCGATCTGAACCAACGGCGGCCATCACCCGCCGTCGCAGCCCCTCGGTCGCGGCGTAGAGAACCTTCTTGCGCGCCCTGTTGACCAGGAACTCCGGCAACGGCGCCGACGGCTCGAGGGTGATCTCGAATCGCACTCGCGTCTTCTCTTCTGTTTCGCGCTGCAGCGTGTACTCGACATGCTGGGCGTGCTGCTGCAGCGTCTTGTCGGCGTCCCACACCAGCCAGTCCGGTCCCCAGTGGTATTCGAGCACCTCGGTGTCGATGATGCCGACCACCCTGATCGTGACCTTCACGTGGTGCGGGCGGCCGTCGGGATAGTTGTCGATGACTTCGGCCCGTTTGTGTACCTGGGACCAGGACGGCACCGAGCCGACGTCGGCCAGCGCCTCCAGAATCACCTCGGGCGGCGCGTCGATGACAATCTCTCGCGATGCTTGTACGGCCACTAGTTTCAAGCTAGCAACGCAGCGCCGTTCGCGGACCAGGTTACGCAGCTATTTTGGCTGATCTGAACCGACTCCTAGCCTATTAGGTCCGCGACTTGGTTGCGCAATCCTTTGGTCGCGGCGTCCAACACGATCTCGCTGGCCCGCCTCACGATGAACGCGGGAACCGGTCCCGACGGTTCGACGGTGATGTCGAAGCGCACCCGGGTCTTATCGACGCCCACCCGTTGCAGGTTGTATTCGACGTGCTGCCCACGCTGCTGGAAGGTGTTGTCGGCATCCCAGACCACCCAGTTGGGACCCCAGTGATATTCCAGAATCTCGTTGTCGACGAGCCCGAAGATTTTGATGGTGGCCTTCACGTGATGGGGCCGACCGTCGGCGTACCAGTCGAGGACCTCGACCCGTTTGTGCACCGGTGACCACGTCGCCAACGACCCGACGTCGGCCAGCGCCTCCAGGATCACCTCCGGCGGCGCGTCGATCAGGATCTCTCGCGATGCTCGTACGGCCACTAACCACCAAGCTAGCAAGCCGGCCCGGTTAACGGGCTGATTACCAGCCGATTTCGTCCAGCGGTGTGGTTGCCGGCGGCGGCGGCCCGACGGGTCCGGCCGGGGTGCGGGAGAACCGCGGCGCGGGCGCGGCCTGGTCGACACCGTTCGCGTTGATCACCGTCGCTCGTGCGGTGAGATGCGCATCGGCGGCGGCTTCGCTCCACGTCAACACCGGAGTGACGCACGCGTCGGTGCCGGCGAATGTCTCCGCCCACTCGTCGCGGGTCTTGCGGGCGAACCGCTCGGTGAAAACCTCGAACATCCGCGGGTACGAACCGATATCGAGCTGACCCGGCACCTCGTCGGCGGACAACCCCAGTCCGGCGAGTAACTCGGCGAAGAACTGCGGCTCGATTGCGCCCACGGCCATGTACTTACCGTCGGCGGTCTCGTAGCAGCGATAGAACGGAGCGCCGCCGTCGAGCAGAAATGCTTCCCGCTCGTCACGTAGCGCGCCGGTCGACTTCATCGTCCACATCATCTGCGCGAGCACGCTGACGCCATCGACCATCGCGGCGTCCACTACCTGGCCGACTCCCGATCGCTCTCGCTCGTAGAGCGCGGCCACGATGCCCAGCAGCACGAACATGGAACCGCCACCAAAGTCGGCGACCAGGTTCAGCGGCGGCATCGGTGGCCGGTCGCGGTAGCCCAGCGCCGACAGCGCCCCGGTTTGGGATAGGTAGTTGATGTCGTGGCCGGCGGTGCTGGCGCGTGGGCCATCCTGTCCCCAACCGGTGATGCGCGCGAAGACCAGCTGCGGGTTGACCGCCGCGCAGTCGTCAGGACCGATGCCGAGCCGCTCGCAGGTGCGAGGCCGGAAGCAGTCCAGCAGTACATCGGCCTTGGCGACCAACTCCAACAGTGCCTGCGGCTGGGTCTTGACGTCCAAGTCGACAATCCGCTTTCCGCGGTGTAGCAGGTCGCGATCCTCGGCCGGCATCACCCACCCGCCGGGCCGGCGCACCCGCACCACATCGGCGCCCAAATCGGCTAGCACCATCGCCGCGTGCGGGCCCGGTCCGATGCCGCCAAGTTCGATGACTCGCACACCGGCCAGTGGCCCCGCATTGCTCACGACGGCTATTCTCCCTTCTGCACTTTCAGCACCCGCTTGCGCAGTTCCTTGGTCGCGGAATCGATCGTCCCCTTGACGGCGCGCTTGAGCACGAAGCCGGGGAGTGGAACGTTCGGGTCGACGCTGATCTCCATCTTGACCAAGGTGGCTTCTCCCTTGGCGCCGCCTTGTGGCACCAAGGTGTACTTGCCGTCCTGCGACTTCTGTTGGCCGGAGCTGACCAGCGTCCAGGTCACCTCATTGCCGCTCCAGGTGTAGGCCACCACCTGTTCGTCGGTGATGCCCGCGGTCCTGACCCTCATCTTGACTTTGCTGGGCCGGCCGTCGTCTCCGGTCTCGAGGATTTCCGCGCTCTGATGAGGTTCCGACCACTCCGGCATCGCTTCGAAGTCGGCGATGACGTCCAGGATTTCCTCCGGGCTCGCTTCGATGACGATGTCGCGGGTTTCGTGAATTGCCATGTCCGGACGATAGCGAGGCGGCGCCGAGCGGACGGCGTTTTCGACCGCAGACGCGTACCGTCATCCTGGTGAGTGTTGCTCGTGAATACGCCTACACCGTCGGAGACTATCTGCTCGACCGCCTGGTAGAACTCGGGGTTACCGAGGTCTTCGGCGTCCCCGGCGACTACAACCTCGAATTCCTCGATCACATCGTCGCCCATCCCGACATCCGGTGGGTGGGAAACGCCAACGAACTCAATGCCGGCTATGCGGCCGACGGATACGGTCGGCTACGTGGAATGTCCGCTGTGGTAACCACATTCGGCGTGGGCGAGCTTTCAGCAGCGAACGCGATCGCTGGCAGTTACGCCGAGCACGTGCCGGTGGTACACATCGTCGGAGGACCTTCAAAAGACGCACAGGGCACCCGACGGGCTCTGCATCATTCGCTGGGGGACGGCGATTTCGAGCACTTTTTACGGGTAAGCCGGGAAATCACCTGTGCCCAAGCCAATCTCATGCCAGCAACGGCGACCCGGGAAATCGACCGAGTGCTATCCGAGGTGCGGGAGCAGCGGCGGCCCGGGTATCTGCTGCTGCCCACCGACGTGGCGCGCTTCGAAACTGAGCGGCCGACCGCACCGCTGCCGCGCTACACCGGCGGTACCAGCCCACGGGCACTTGCTTTATTTACCGAAGCCGCAACCGAACTCATCGCCGACCACCAGTTGACCGTGCTGGCTGATCTTTTGGTCCATCGTTTGAATGCCGTAGAACAGCTCGAGGCGCTGCTGGCCGCCGATGTGGTGCCGCACGCCACGCTGATGTGGGGCAAGAGCCTCGTCGATGAGAGCGCGCCAACCTTCCTGGGCATCTATGCCGGGGCGGCCAGCGCCGAACCGGTGCGCCGGGCGATCGAGGAGGCGCCGGTGCTGGTGACTGCGGGAGTCGTGTTCACCGACATGGTCAGCGGCTTTTTCAGCCAGCGCATCGATCCGGTGAAGACCATCGACGTCGGAGTGCAGCAGAGCACGGTTGGCAATCACGTGTTCGCGCCGCTGGAGATGCAAGCCGCGCTGGAGGCGCTGACGTCGATTCTCGTTCGGCGCGGGATCACCTCCCCGCCGATCGCATCCACGTCTGACGATGTGTCGGTGGATTTCCCCGGTCGCCACGAGCCGCTTAGCCAAAAACTGTTGTGGGACCGGTTTTGCCACGCCCTCACGCCCGGCAATGTGGTGCTGGCAGATCAGGGCACCTCGTTCTACGGCATGGCCACTCACCGTCTTCCCCGCGGCGTAACCTTCATCGGCCAACCGCTATGGGGTTCGATCGGATACACCCTGCCGGCCACACTCGGTGCGGGGCTGGCGCATCGGGATCGCAGGCCGGTGTTGCTGATCGGCGACGGGGCCGCGCAGCTGACCGTCCAGGAGCTTGGCACCTTCTCTCGGGAAGGACTGTCGCCGGTGATCGTGGTGGTCAACAACGATGGCTACACCGTGGAACGGATGATTCACGGAAAAGACCAGCCCTACAACGACATTGTCAGCTGGAGTTGGGCCGACATTCCCAACGCGCTCGGCGTGACCAATCACCTGGCGTTTCGGGCTCAAACCTACGGTGAGCTGGACGACGCCTTTATTGCAGCAGCGGAGAACCATGACCGGATGGTGCTCATCGAGGCGATGGTGCCGCGCCTCGACGTCCCCGACCTGTTGAACGAACTGGCCCAACCCACTTCTCCGGATGGCAGCCCGCGTCGGTGAGGATTGCGCGCAGCGTGCGCCGGCAGCGGCCGCAGTCGGCGCCCGCCCCGCATGCCGCGGCGATCTGGTTGGTCGTCGTCGCCCCGTTGGCGATGGCGTCGGCCACCGCCTGGCTTGTGGTGCCATTACAAAGACAGACGAACATCCCGTGGTCCGTTCACCCGTCGATCCGCATCATGCCCACCAGCTTGCCTACGAACAACGGCGGGTAGGCACCTACTCCAGCCCCGGTCATCCACCGTGCCACCACGTCGGGACGCTCGATCCAGCGCCGCGCTGCATCCTCGTCGTCGATCTCCTGCAGAATAAGGACTTCATGTCCGTCGTCGAAAGCTTTGAAAACGCGGGTTTCGCGGATACCTGCGGCCTGAAATCTTGAGAGAGCGCCGCGGATCTCGGCGGTCAGCACGGACACATCGTCGACCGACGCAACGGCGGCTGTGACGACGCCGGGCGCCGTCGACTGCGACGGCATGCTCGAATTTAAGCGTTCCACGATCTCGCCTGCGAAGACCGCGGGAATGTCTTCGACGCCGACCGCATCAAACCAGTCGAAGAACACCCGCGACCGCAGCAGTTCCACAATCGGCTCACGGCTACGTAAACCGATCGTCACCATCACGCGCCCGTAGTCATCGGTTGACTTGTACACCAGGACGTGGTGGGCGCCGATATCGGCGAGCGCGGATTTTCGACGCTGAAGCAGCGGCCACACGCGATCCGGATCCGGTACCCGATAGTCCGACGCGATGACCATCGAATGCGCTTGCGGATCTGCG
>NZ_JBAPPI010000266.1:0-2776 GCF_049280035.1 Mycobacterium sp.
GTGCGAATGTCGTTGGCGATCTTCTTGATCTCGTCTTCGTCTTCATCGGTCAAAAACTCCCAAACTTCTTTCAGCCCCGTCATCGGGTCACAGATGCGGGACAACAGATCCAGGATCGCCGCGTGGACCGCATCGATCTTGGCCGCATATGCATTGAGCTGAGTCGCGATAACCGCACACTGCTGCAAGATTCCGGCCGCGCTGCGATTGGCCTCCGCGAACGCGGCCGTAATCATCGGGCCTTCCGGCATCTGCTGAGCGCCAACAATTTTCATCGGTCCTACGGCGCTGGTTATTTCGCGGGCCTCAAAGTTGGCACCCGCGCTAGTCCAGGCCGCCGCTGCAGCCCGCAACTTCGCCGAATCGCCGTTCGGCCAAATCATCCCGATGAACTTGACTACCCAACCCCAGCCGGCCGGGGCGCTGACACCGCTCCCAACAGCCGACGGTGTCGAGCCCGCCGAAATAGAGTCGGTCGCCTGCGGGACGGGAAGGGGCTCGCCGTGTCCGGAGACGTTCGACATCGCTTCGGCCACCGAATAGTTGTGGGCCGACATGCGCACCCCGCCACCCAGATGGCACAAGCCATTGCGGGTGGTTGCCATCGCCTCGAGCAGCTTGGATGCCGACCCGTTGTAGCTGCGCCCAAATGCCGCACCGACGGGATCGTCACCGGCCATCCCGTTGCATCCGGCCAGCGTGGTGGTCAATGTCGAGACGACCGACCCCAAACCTTCGCCGGCTGAAACCGCAGCGGCCCCAGCGCCATCCAGTGCTTGCGGGTCAACAGCAAGCGGAGCCATCAGCTCACGACCACATGGCCAGATTCGTCGCCATCACGCAGCTGTAGTTGTGATGTGCGGTGGTGCCTGCAGTCTTCAATTGCGCCAACGCCTCCCGCATCATCGCCTCACCACGCGACCAATGCCGATGCGCCTCGGCATGAGCCGTAGCTGCCCGCCCGGACCACGTCCCGTGCAGATGAGTCACCAACGTGTCGATTTCAGCGACGAGGCTCTCGGTGTGCCGCGCAAACTCACTCATCCGCTGCAGCGCGTCCGCCAACGCGTCGGGATCCACGCTGAACGCGTCAGCCATTTCAGACACCTCGCAGCGCTTGCGCCGATACCGAGTCCTGGGCCTGGAAGTCAACGCCGGCAATACCGACCGCCTTCGCCAGAATCGACAGTCCCAGCTGGACCTCACCGGCCCCGCGATGCCACAGATCCCACGCCTGGCCATAGGCGCCGCCCGCTCCACCTTGCCAGCCGGCCAGCATTTCGCGGACCTGACCGTCAAGCTCGATGAGCCTGGTGTGCAAGTCCTTTGCCGCACCTGATAACGCCTGCGAAGCCCCGTGCATCACCTCGGGGTCAACCCGCAGCTGCTCACGCTCAGCCATGGCGGTAAAGCTAATGACCGTGCGCACCCCGCACAATTCACCATGGCTTCGGGGCCGCGAGATCAACTGCCACACTGGGACTATGAGCCGCCCACAAGTCCAGCTGTTGACCCGCGCCGGCTGCACGATCTGCGTTCGGGTGCACGCGAAATTGGAGAAACTGGCCGCCGAACTCGACTTCGAGCTGTCGACCACCGACGTCGACGCTGCCGCCGCGGCCGGCAACACCGACCTGCGCGCCGAGTTCGGTGATCGGCTGCCGGTGGTTCTGCTCGACGGCCGCGAGCACAGCTACTGGGAGGTCGACGAGCCCCGGCTGCGCAAAGATCTGGGGAAGCCCAGGTGACGATGGTGCAAATTTGGTGCCCCACCTGTAGAACGTCTACCGTGGACCTCAGTTCGATCACTGGTGATAGCAAGGGAGCAGGCCAGGTGATTCAGCCGTGAGCGTCCTGCTCTTCGGGGTGTCGCACCGCAGTGCGCCGGTCTCCGTTCTGGAACAGCTAAGCACCGACGAATCCGACCAAATCAAGATCATCGACGAGATGATGCAGTCGCCGCTGGTCACCGAGGCCATGGTGCTGTCCACCTGCAACCGCGTCGAGGTCTACGCCGTGGTCGACGCCTTCCACGGCGGTCTGGCCGTCATCGGACAGGTGCTTTCCGAACATTCCGGGATGTCGCTGGGCGAGCTCACCAAATACGCCTACGTCCGATACAGCGAGGCCGCCGTCGAGCATCTGTTCGCCGTGGCCAGCGGCCTGGATTCCGCTGTGGTCGGCGAGCAGCAGGTGCTCGGCCAGGTGCGCCGCGCCTACGCCGCCGCCGAGGCCAACCGCACAGTCGGCCGGGTGCTGCATGAGCTGGCCCAACGCGCGCTCGCGGTCGGCAAACGCGTGCACACCGACACCGCGATCGACGCCGCAGGCGCGTCGGTGGTCTCGGTCGCGATGGGCATGGCCGACACCAAGCTGGGCGGGCTGAAAGGCAAAACCGCAGTTGTTGTCGGCGCCGGGGCAATGGGCGCCCTGTCGGCGGCTCACCTGGCCCGCGCCGGCGTCCGCGACATCCACGTCGTCAACCGGTCGCTGCCCCGCGCGCAGCGGCTGGCCCGCAAGATCCGCGAATCCGGCGTCGGGGCCGAAGCGCTGAGCTTCGACCGCCTGCCGTCCGCGCTGGCCGACGCCGACGTGTTGGTGAGCTGCACTGGGGCCGTGCGCCCGGTGGTGTCGCTGGCCGACGTGCACCACGGGCTGGCCGCCGCCCGTCGCGACGAATCGGACCAGCCGCTGGTGATCTGCGACCTGGGCATGCCGCGCGATGTCGACCCGGCGGTGGCCGGGCTGCCGGGCGTCTGGGTCGTCGACATGGACC
>NZ_JBAPPI010000267.1:0-2511 GCF_049280035.1 Mycobacterium sp.
CCCATCAGCTTGACGCCTTCTTCGCGGTTCTTGACCTTGCGGACGAACTCGCCGACGTCGTCGTCGCTCTTGCGGATCTCCTCCAGCATCTCCAGCACGGCTTGGTTGGCGCCGCCGTGCAGCGGGCCCCACAACGCGTTGATGCCGCCGGAGATCGAGGTGAACAGGTTGGCCTGTGACGACCCGACCAGCCGCACCGTCGACGTCGAACAGTTCTGCTCGTGGTCGGCATGCAAGATCAGCAGCATGTCCAGCGCCCGAACGACCTCGGGGTCGACGTCGTAGGGCTCGGCGGGCAGCCCGAAGGTCATCCGCAGGAAGTTCTCTACCAGCGTCAGCGAGTTGTCCGGGTAGAGGAAGGGCTGACCAATCGACTTCTTGTAGGCATACGCGGCGATCGTGGGCAACTTGGCCAGCAACCGGATCGTCGACAGCCCGACCTGCTCGGCGTCTGCGGGATCCAGCGAATCCGGATAGTAAGCGGAGAGCGCGTTGACCGCGCTGGACACCACCGGCATCGGGTGGGCGTTGCGGGGAAAGCCGTCGAAGAATCGCTTCAGGTCCTCATGCAGCATCGTGTGCAACTGGATCTGGCGAGTGAACTTGGCCAGCTGCTCCTTGGTCGGCAGCTCGCCGTAGATCAGCAGGTAGCTGACTTCGATGAACGTCGACTTCTCGGCGAGCTGCTCGATCGGGATACCGCGGTAGCGCAGGATTCCGGCATCCCCATCGATGTAGGTGATAGAGCTCTTGCAAGCGGCTGTGTTGACGAAGCCGTTGTCGAAAGTGGTGTATCCACTCTTGGCCAGCAGCGAGCCGAGCGCGATACCGTCGGCTCCCTCGGTGGCGTGGGCGATGTCGAGCTCCAACTCACCACCTGGGTACTGAAGAGTGGCGGAGTCGTCGGTTGCGGCCACTGGAACCCCTTCTTGGTCTCGGCTGATGCTGGCCCTACAAGGTTGCGTATAGCTGAAGGTAGTCGTTATCGGGACGGCGCGCCTGCGCGGGGGCGCAGTCCGCCTCCGACGGCGGGTACACGCGCCTATAGGGGTCAGGGCTGCAGGCGTTCGACATGGTCCCCTTTGACACGAATCCGGTTGTGCAGCCGGTCTTCCCGGCCTTGCCAGAACTCGACAATATCGGGCGCGATGCGGTACCCGCCCCAGTTCGGCGGAACCGGGATCTGCTCGGAGTCGGCGAACCGGGCCGTCACCTCGGCGAGCTGATCGACCAGCGCCGCGCGAGAGGGGATCGGCCGGGACTGATGCGACGCCCAGGCGCCCAGTTGCGAGCCCCGCGGCCGCTTCGACCAGTAGTCATCGGTGGCCGCCGGATCGACCTTGCTCACCGCACCGCGGATATGGAACTGCCTGTTCAGCAAATACCAGGGAAAGGTCGCCGAGGCGTACGGCGTGACGGCGAGCTCATCGCCTTTGGCCGAATCGTAGTTGGTGAAGAACGTGATTCCGTCCTCGTCGACGCCCTTGCACAGCACCGACCGGCTGACCGGTCTTCCGGCGTCCACGGTGGCCAACACCATCGCGTTGGGCTCGGCGATCCCCGCCCGCTCGGCGTCACCAATCCACTTGCGTAACAATGCAAGCCAACCATTGTCGAGCCAGTCTACGTCGAGGTCGGGGCTACCGTCTTTCTCGACGGAGCCGTACTCCACCCGCATCGCGGCGAGGTGCTCGTTGTCTGGTTCTGCCATCGCGTCAACGCTACTCTGGGCGACCCCTCGCTGGTTACCGACCGGTAGCAACTGGCCAACAGCGGCGTGGGAGAATTCAGCTATGACTGTCATCCCGGACAAGATCCCGGAGAACTTCGTCGCCGGCCTCGAGGGTGTGGTCGCGTTCACCACCGAGATTGCCGAGCCTGACAAGGACGGCGGCGCCCTGCGCTACCGCGGCGTCGACATCGAGGACCTGGTGGGCCGGCGGGTCACCTTCGGTGACGCCTGGGCTTTGCTGGTGGACGGAAAGTTCGGCCACGGGCTGCCGCCCGCCGAGCCGTTCCCGCTGCCGATCCACAGCGGTGATGTGCGGGTCGATGTGCAGGCCGGCCTGGCGATGTTAGCGCCGATCTGGGGCTATCAGCCGCTGCTCGACATCGACGACGCAACCGCCCGCGACCAGCTCGCCCGGGCGTCGGTGATGGCGCTGTCCTATGTCGCCCAATCGGCCCGCGGTATCTATCAACCCGCCGTTCCTCAGCGGGTTATCGACGAATGCCCCACGGTCACAGCGCGTTTCATGACCAGGTGGCAGGGCGAACCGGATCCCAGGCATATCGAGGCCGTCGACGCGTACTGGGTCTCGGCCGCCGAGCACGGGATGAACGCCTCGACGTTCACCGCACGGGTGATCGCATCGACCGGCGCCGACGTCGCGGCGGCGCTGTCGGGTGCGATCGGGGCGATGAGCGGCCCCCTACACGGCGGTGCACCGGCGCGGGTGTTGCCGATGCTCGAAGAGGTCGAGCGCACCGGTGATGCGCGCGGTCTGGTCA
>NZ_JBAPPI010000268.1:0-5516 GCF_049280035.1 Mycobacterium sp.
GCTTGCAGCTCAGCGACTAACTCGACCAGCCGTCGCAGATGCTTGGTGGACCGGTCGCGGCGGACCGTTTCCACCGGCGTGGCCAGGATGCCGTCCGGGTCACTGCAGGCCACGCCGATGCGCACGCTGCCTACATCGATGCCGAGCCGCCGTCCGGGTCCGGGATCGTCCCCGCCGGGCCGATCCGGCAGGCGGTGTGCAGAGTCCACTCAGCTGACCCGCGCTATCTCTGCTCGCACCGCGTCGAGCGCAGCGTCGATACCCGATGCGTCCTTCCCCGAGCCCTGTGCCAGGTCGGACTTGCCACCGCCCCGGCCGTCGACGGCTCCGGCGAGCTGCTTGATCAAGTCGTTCGCGCGGATGCCCAGGTCCTGGGCGGCCGGGTTGGCGGCGACCGCGTATGGCACACTGCCGCCTTCGCCTTCGGCGATCAACGCGACCACCGCCGGGTCGCTGCCCAGCTTGCCGCGGATGTCGCCGACCAGAGAGCGCAGATCTGCCGCAGTCATGCCGCCCGACATCCGCTGCGCCACCAGGCGGACGTTGCCGATGCGCTGTGCCCCGGCGGCGGCATTGACCGCAGCGGAGCGCGCCGTCGCCAGCCGGGTGCGTTCGAGTTCCTTTTCCGCGGCTTTGAGTCGTTCGACGAGGTTCGCCACCCGGGCGGGCACCTCTTCGGAGGGCACCTTCAGCGACGAAGCCAGCCCGGCCATCAACGCCCGCTCCTTGGCCAGGTGCCGAAACGATTCCAGCCCGACGTAGGCCTCCACCCGGCGCACACCGGAGCCCACCGACGATTCGCCCAGGATCGTCACCGGGCCGATCTGGGCCGAGTTGTGTACATGCGTGCCACCGCACAGCTCCAGCGAGAACGGGCCACCGATCTCCACGACCCGCACCTGGTCGGGATAGCTCTCCCCGAACAGCGCCAACGCTCCCATCGCCTTGGCCTTGTCGAGCTGCTCGTTAAAGGTGTGCACCTCGAAGTCGGCTTGCACCGCCTGGTTGGTCACTTCTTCGATCTGGGTGCGCTGCTCTTCGCTCAGCGGGCCCTGCCAGTTGAAGTCGAAACGCAAATAGCCCGGGCGGTTCAACGAACCGGCCTGAACGGCGTTGGGCCCCAACACTTGTCGTAACGCCGCGTGCACCATGTGGGTGCCGGAGTGGCCTTGGGTGGCCCCTTTGCGCCAGCCGGGCTCCACCGCCGCGGTGACGACATCGCCCTCGACAAATTCGCCGGACTCCACGTTGACCCGGTGCACCCACAGGGTTTTGGCGATCTTCTGCACGTCGGTTACCGCGGCCCGGGCGCTTTCACTGGCGCCGGTGCCGCTGATGGTGCCGGTATCGGCGACCTGCCCGCCTGACTCGGCGTAGAGGGGCGTGCGGTCCAGCACGAGTTCGACTCGATCGGCACCTTCGGTCCCGTGTGCCGCGACCGGCACCCGCTTGCCGTCGACGAAGATGCCCAGGATGCGGGCCTGCGACGTCAATTCGTCGAAGCCGGTGAACTCGGTGGGCCCGGCGTCAACCAGTTCGCGGTAGGCCGACAGGTCGGCGTGCGCGTGTTTGCGCGCGGCGGCATCGGCTTTGGCGCGACGACGCTGCTCGGCCATCAATTCGCGGAACCCAGCCTCGTCGACCTGCAGACCGGCTTCGGCGGCCATCTCGAGGGTCAGCTCGATCGGGAATCCGTAGGTGTCGTGCAGGGTGAAAGCATCCGGCCCGGACAGCACGCCGGCGCCGGACGCCTTGGTGGCGCCGGCCACCTCGTCGAACAGCCGTGACCCGGACTGCAGGGTTCGGTTGAACGCGGTCTCCTCGGCTACCGCGATGCGCCTGATCCGATCGAAATCGACCACCAGTTCGGGATACGACGGGCCCATCGCGTCACGCACGGTGGCCATCAGGTCGCCGACGATCGGGCCTTCGATGCCCAGCAGCTTGGCCGAGCGAATCACCCGGCGCAGCAGTCGGCGCAGCACATAGCCGCGGCCGTCATTGCCGGGGCTGACGCCGTCGCCGATCAGGATCGCCGCGGTCCGGCTGTGGTCGGCGATGATGCGGTAGCGCACATCGTCGTCGTGATTGCCGACGTCGTAGCCGCGGGGCGCGCCGGCGGCCACCATGTCGATGACCGGGCGCAGCAGATCGGTCTCGTAGACGTTGTGCACACCCTGCAGCAGCACCGCTACCCGCTCGACGCCCATCCCGGTGTCAATGTTCTTGCGCGGCAACGGCCCCAGGATCTGGTAGTCATCTTTGGTGGTGCCTTCGCCGCGCTCGTTTTGCATGAACACGAGATTCCAGATCTCGATATAGCGCTCTTCGCTGGCCAGCGGGCCGCCCTCGGGACCGTACTCCGCGCCGCGGTCGTAGTAGATCTCCGACGACGGGCCGCACGGGCCGGGAATGCCCATCGACCAGTAGTTGTCGGCCATGCCGCGGCGCTGGATCCGCTCAGCCGGCAGGCCCGCAATTTCCTCCCACAGCTTCGCCGCTTCGTCGTCATCCAAATAGACGGTGGCCCAAAGCTTTTCGCGATCAAATCCGTAGCCACCGTCCGCAACGGAGTTGGTCAGTAAGCTCCACGCCAATTCGATGGCTCGGCGCTTGAAATAGTCGCCGAACGAGAAATTGCCGGCCATTTGAAAAAACGTGTTGTGCCGGGTGGTGATCCCGACTTCGTCGATATCGGGCGTGCGGATGCATTTCTGGATGCTGGTGGCCGTGGCGTACGGCGGGGTGCGCTGCCCCAGAAAGAACGGCACGAACTGGACCATGCCGGCGTTGACGAACAGCAGGTTGGGGTCGTCGAGGATTACCGAGGCACTTGGCACCTCGGTGTGACCCGCGTTCACGAAATGATCGAGGAACCTCTTCCTGATCTCGTGTGTCTGCACTTCTCCGCTTTCCTTTTGCTGCTGGTCGGCCCCACCAATTTCCAGCCTATTCAGGGCCTTATCGACCGCACTACAGTACCGGTGCGGCCACCCAGACCGCCGCCTGCTGCCATCTCAACCGTTGAGAAAAGTCAATCGCACCGAGCGCCGCGGATTGTCCCGGTTCAAGTCGACCAGAACCACGCTTTGCCAGGTCCCCAGCATCAGTTCGCCGCTCTGCACCGGCACGGTGATCGACGGCGCAATGAGGGCCGGCAGCACATGATCGGCACCGTGACCCTGCGACCCATGCGCATGCCGGTAGCGGTCGTCGCGCGGCAGCAGCCGTTCCAGGGTCTCAACGAGGTCGTCATCGGAACCGGCACCGGTCTCGATGATCGCCACCCCCGCCGTCGCGTGCGGGACGAAGACGTTGCAGAGCCCGTCGCCCCGCGGGAAGCAAAACGCACGAACTGACTCGGTCAAATCGACGATACGGCGACGCGCGGTGTCCACATCCAGCACATCGGTATTCACTGGTCCAGCCTACGGGCCAGGCCGGGTGACCTGCCAATCTCAAGCCGACGATGCTGGGCACGCAGACTCGTATTTGCCCATTGCCACGGCTAATCCGGCGGAGGAAGGTGTTGAGTGGACCGGTGGCGCCACCGGGGCGCTGCCCCGAGAGGAAAGGGGTGGAACATGTACGCGCGTTCTACCACTATCCAGGCGCAACCATCGTCCATCGACGGCGGAGTTGCGCACATTCGCGATGCCGTCATGCCGAGACTTCAGGAGGTTGACGGCTGTGTCGGCCTGTCGTTGTTAGCCGACCCGCAGACCGGCCGGTGCATTGTGACCACCGCGTGGGAAACCGAAGAGGCGATGCGCGCTAGCGCCGAACAGATACACCCGGTTCGCGAACAAGCCGCGCAGGCCTTCGGCGGCATCGGCACTCCGACAATTGAAGAGTGGGAGATCGCAGTGCTGCACCGTGATCATCGCTCGGGCGAGGGCGCCTGTGCACGGGCCACGTGGGTCCAGCTGCCGGCAGATCAACTTGACCAGGGCATCGAGTTTTACAAGATGTCCGTGCTGCCGGAGCTCGAGGCGCTTGACGGCTTCTGCAGCGCCAGCCTGCTGGTAAACCGTGCATCCGGACGCTCCGTGTCCTGTGCGTCCTTCGACAGCCTCGAGGCGATGGAGCGCAGCAGGGATCAGGGAACAGCCATGAAGGATGAGAAGATCCGCGAGGTGGGCGCCGAGGAGCTCGACGACTGCGAGTTCGAGCTCCGGCTGGCACATCTGCGGGCACCCGAGCTGGTCTGATCGAGGTTTAGGGGGAGCCCGGCCGAACCGAGCGATTGGGTGTCGGCCGGTAATTCCTTATGCCAATTGAAGAACAAGCGCACTGGCATTGCCCCATTGCCATAGCCAACCCGCCAGAGGAAGGTGGTTAGTGGAACCGGTGGCGCCGCCGGGGCGCTGCCCCCAAGCAGGCTCGACCCAGGAGAAAGGGAGTGTTGTGTACGCGCGCTCAACCACTATCGAGGCGCAACCGTCGTCCATCGACGCCGGGATCGCGCACGTTCGCGATGTAGTCATGCCCGCACTCGAAAAAGTCGACGGATGCCTCGGCATGTCGTTGTTGGTCGACCGTGGCTCCGGTCGTTGCATAGCGACCAGCTCGTGGGAGAACGAACAGGCGATGCGTGCGAGCGCCCGCGGGATACGGCCGGTTCGCGACCAGGCGGCCCAGACCTTCGGCGGCAGCCCGACGGTCGACGAATGGGAGATCGCTGTCCTGCACCGCGACCACCCCTCCGGTCCGGGTGCCGGCGTGCGAGCCACCTGGCTCAAGGTGCGGCCCGACCAATTCGAACGGGCCATCGAGTTTTACCGTGAGTCGGTGCTGCCCGCGATCGAGGACCTCGAAGGCTTCTGCAGCGCGAGCCTGATGATCGACCGCACGTCCTGGCGGGCGGTGTCGTCGTCGACGTTCGACAGCCTTGAGGCCATGCAGCGCAACGAAGAACGCGCCCGCTCACTGCGTACCGCACGGCTTCGCGACCTCGGCGCCGACCAGTTCGACGTCGGCGAGTTCGAACTGGCCATCGCCCACCTGCGGGTGCCCGAGCGGGTCTAACGCTTCGTAGCACGCTGCTACGGCAGCGAGTCGCCGGGAAACCCGACGGACAGGCTGTTGACGTGGCTCGTGTGGCTTCCAGAAAAATTACCCTTGACCTGGCGATATTCAGTGCGGCTGCCGGGAGCCTGAGCGCCCGTTGGAGCTGTCGGCCCCTTCGGGCTGGGCGATGCGGAGCCCGGAGACGATGATGTCGGTGACCTGCTCGATGTGGTCGACGGGGTCCAGGGGACCGTCAACGGGGTCGAATCGATCCGAGAGTGGGCCGAGGGTGAACGGCGCGGCGGCTCCGTGGGCGATGAGGAACAGCAACGTTCGGGCGGGCACGCGCCGGACCAGGCCGGCGTCGGCGAGCCGATTCACGGCCCGCCATGCCGGAGTCAGCGTCGGCAAAGTGAACGACGTCACGATGTAGTCCAGCCGGCTGGTCGAATGCAGGCCTTCCTGGTTCATCAACCTGACGAGTTCCGGGCGACGGACCGAGGCGA
>NZ_JBAPPI010000269.1:0-1840 GCF_049280035.1 Mycobacterium sp.
CGCCCAAGCCGCGGAAGTGCACCAGCAGTTGGTGGCCGCGTTGCAATCCGGAGCCGGTGCCTATGCGCTGACCGAGGCGGCGAACGCGGCGAGCTCCGCGCTCGGCGGGTGACCAGGTCTAGTCGATGAGCTTTTCGCTCTTTCCCCCGGAAATCAATTCCGCCCTGATGTTTTCCGGGGCGGGGTCCGGCCCGTTATTGGAGGCCGGGGCGGCCTGGAATGCGTTGGCCGCCGACCTGGACAGCACTGCCACCCAGTATCAGACGCTGATCACCAATCTGACCACTGGCCCGTGGCTGGGCCCGTCGTCGGCCCAGATGGCCGCGGCGACCGCCCCCTACATCGCATGGCTGCAAGGCACCTCGGCCAGCGCCGCCCAGACCGGGGCCCAGGCCCAGGTGGCCGCCGCCGCCTATCAGAGCGCCTATGCGTCCATGGTGCCCCTGCCGGAGATCGCGGCTAACCGAGCTTTGTTGGCTCAGTTGGTGGCCAACAACTTCCTGGGCCAAAACACCGGGGCGATCGCCACCACCGAGGCGAACTACCTGGACATGTGGATCCAGGACGCGCTGAGCATGGACACCTACCAGGTCAACTCGAAGGCGGCCAGCACCCTACCCGCACAGTCCGCGGCGCCGCAGGTGGCCAGTGGCGCGATGCCCGCAGCGGCCACCTCGGCAGCCACACCGGCCGACGCCAGCTCGGTGATCGCGGGGCTGCTAGTAGACCTTGCCGAGCTTTTCGGCGTGCCGAGCACGACGACGGGTTTGTTGCCGACTTTGACGACCGACGGGTTGGTGTCCTGGCTCGGGGTGGTGGCTCAGGCGGTAGCCGCGAATCCCACCGCCGCGCTGCTTCCGGTGCAGGCCACCTACTACATGGGCATGTTGAGCAGCACGCCCGCACGTATGTTCATGAGTGGCGGTGGCGGTTCGGGCAGCAGTGCCGCCGGCGCGGGCATGGCCGGTATGCAAGACTCGCTGCTGGCCAATGTCGGCAAATTCGTCGACGGCAAGCTGGTCAACGTGATGAGCGGTGTGGGCGGCCAGCTGGAGAAGTGGGGGTCCTCGGTGGCCGCGTCGCTGGCCGGAGCCCAGCACGTGGGCGGGCTGTCGGTGCCCAACGCCTGGCACGGCCTGGCCCCGGAGATGGCTCGCGCGGCCCCAACGCTACCCGCCACCAGCGTCCCTGCCCCGACCATGACGGGTGGCCTGCCGAGCAGCCCGTTCGCCCAGGGGTTGATGGGCGCGCTGGCCGGACGCGGTGTGAGCAGCCTGGGCTCCCGGGTGGCCGCCAAGGTGATGCCCCGCTCACCGGCCGGCGGGTAACAAGCAACCACCAACAGAAAAATGACCTCGAGCTAAGGAGAAAGAATCATGCCTACGCGTTTTATGACTGACCCGCACGAGATGCGGTCGATGGCGGGCCGTTTCGATGTGCACGCCCAGACGGTGGAGGACGAGGCCCGCAAGATGTGGGCGTCCTCGCAGAACATCGCCGGTGCCGGCTGGAGCGGTACCGCGCAGATGACGTCCTATGACACCATGGGCCAGATGAACCAGGCCTTCCGCAACATTGTCAACATGCTCCACGGCGTGCGCGACGGACTGATCCGGGACGCCAACAACTACGAAACCCAAGAGCAGGCCTCTCAGCAGATCCTGTCCAGCTAGCCCATCCCCCAAGCCATTTAGGAGAACACTCATGTCGATCAGTTACCAGTTCGGCGACGTGGATGCCCACGGCGCGTTGATCCGGGCCCAGGCCGCGTCGCTGGAGGCCGAGCACCAGTCCATCGTGCGCGATGTGCTGGCCGCCGGTGACTTCTGGGGCGGTTCGG
>NZ_JBAPPI010000270.1:0-6228 GCF_049280035.1 Mycobacterium sp.
TCGGTGGAGATCCCCGCGCCGGTCAACACCGCGACGCGGCGACCGTCCAATAGCGCAATCAGCTCCGGAGATTCCGCGCAGTCCGACACCCATTCGAGAGTACGGCTCCACCGGAGCCGATCAGGCCATACCCAAACCCGGCGGCTCTCACGGTTCCGGTTTTACTCCGCACCCGTCGCGGCCCAGGCTTCACCTCTTTGGCAGGAGTGGTTGCGACACGGTCACGACCGGATACCGATCCGGCGTATCACTGACCCCAATTCCCACTGTAGTCACTATCGTCACAGGTTCGAACCCCTGCGCGTCCGCTGTTGACGACCTACGGGGAAGTCCAGGCACCCATCGGAGGTTTGACGTGTGGGTATCTCCTCGACTCGCACCGGTATCGGTGGTGTCGGTGGCCGCCATTGGACTCGTCGCTCCGGTAGTCGTGGCCCCTTCAGCGGCGGCCGCGCCCTGCGCGCAATCGGCTGCCGCGGCAGCACCGAACAGGGTTCAGCCGCTGCCGGGGGCGGCGATGCCGCCGGTAGAACACGTGCCGACCGGGCGCATGCCCCGCGGCGCGGAGAACCAGGCGGTGCCGTTCGGGCTGGGTCCGCTCCCAGCCCCGGCCACCGCCCCGACAGCGGGTGCGCTGAACGCCGCGCCGATGCAGCAAGAAGGCGCGGTGCTGCCCTGGCCCCCGAACCCCGCGAGTCCGATCAATCCGGGTCCAAATGCAGCTGCTGGTACGGGCCCGACCACCGGGGGCCCCGCCGCGGCGATCGCGGCCCCGACAACAACGATCGTCAACTGGGTGGATGGACCCAACAGCCCGAACAACACATACGCCCGCTTCGCCATCTCCGGCGCCGATCTCGGGATTCTGTGGGACAACGGCCAAAGCGGCGCAAATGACCAGGTGCTCATGGCATTCGGCGACACGTTCGGCGATTGCAGCGCGCCCGGCCAACAATGGCGGAGCAACACCTTGTTTCGTAGCGCGGACCGCAATCTGTCCGACGGAGTCTCGGTGCCGGATCCCGCGTTCGGCAACGTCTACGCCGGCTCGCCGGTCCTGTCCGCGACTCCACCGGGATCGAACTTCTCAAAACAGATCATCGCCGGTCTCAATCTCGCCCAAACGGAAGTGACCATCATTCCCACCGCGGGCATCTCGGTGGGGACAACACAATACGTCAATTTCATGTCGGTCAAGCAATGGGGCAACCCGGGCCAATGGACCACGAACTTCTCGGCAATCGCGGTTTCCATCGACAACGGCGAAAATTGGACCGTCAACCGTGGAACCATCCGCCCGAGCTTCTTTTTCAGCGTACCCAGCGTCTGGTTCAACTGGGGCAACCAGAATTTTCAGCAAGGGGCGTTCGTCCGACGCGACGGTTACGTGTACTCATACGGCACCCCGTCCGGACGCTCCGGTTCGGCATATGTGTCGCGCGTTCCCGAGAATGCTGTGCTGGACCTCAGTCAGTACGAATACTGGGGCAAACCGTGGTGGAATCCCTTTGGTGGAGGATCGTGGATCGCAAACAGTCCCTGGGCTGCCACGCCGGTTATTGCGGCTCCGGTGAGCGAGATGTCAGTTCAGTACAACGATTACCTCAATAAGTACATCGTGCTCTACACCGACGGCTCGAACAACGTCGTGATGCGGACGGCGGACAATCCACAAGGACCGTGGAGCGCATCGCAGACCCTGGTGACGTCAACACAACTTCCTGGCGGCATTTATGCCCCGTTCATCCACCCCTGGTCAGCCGGCCACGACCTGTACTTCAACCTGTCGCTGTGGTCGGCGTACAGCGTAATGTTGATGCACACCACGCTGCCCTAGCCCCCGCTGCACCGGCGCTACACATGTCTCGCTCTCGCTGCGTTACTCGATCGAGGAACATCGACCGAGTAGTCCTCCGATTGTCGTCGGCTAAGCCGACTATTAAACAGACCGTGGCGATAGGCCTGACTGCGCTAGCAGAGGCCCTCGCGGTGCTGTCCGCGCCGACGGCGGCGTATGCGGATCCCGTTGTACCGCAACCAGACACCCCCTGTTCGCCGAATCTCGCCAACGCGATGGCCCGGCTTCCGGGCCAGAAAATAACTTTGGTGTGCCTGCAGGAAGCAGACGACCGCTACCAATGGAAAATCGTCACCTCCGATTATCCGAGCAGTGACCGATGGCTGACCTATGGACCCCAACTGACACTGCGCGGCGAGGGAACTCGCAACCACAACCTGCGGTCAGGCGACTGGATGGCCCTCCCGCAAGACCCCGCCAGCCAGTGCATCGCAGAGCAGATAGCCGTGGTCAGTGCGGGCGTTGTGAGTTCGCCCCAAGTAGAGGCTGGGGCGACAGGGCAACAGCTCTCGTTTCGGGTGTTACCTAATCTCTTCTCGATAACGATGAAGGGCTACTGCCTTTGGGGAAAGGTGAACTCCTGACAAATGGCGTCGGCTTGGCACCGGCTGGGCGACAATGGAAGGACGATGGACTTTTATAACGCCTACAGCCAGGGGTTTGTCCGTGTTGCGGCATGTACTCACCATTCCGCGATCGGCGACCCGGCGGCCAATGCCGTGTCGGTTCTGCGGCTGGCTCGCCAGTGTCACGACGACGGGGTCGCCCTCGCGGTTTTCCCGGAGCTGACGCTGTCCGGGTACTCCATCGAGGACATCCTGCTGCAAGACGTGTTGCTCGACGCCGTCGAGGATGCCGTGCTGGATGTCGTCACGGCTTCTAGCGACCTGCTGCCGGTGCTGGTGGTCGGTGCTCCGCTGCGCTTCCGGCACCGCATCTACAACACGGCCGTGGTCATCCACCGCGGTGTTGTGCTTGGCGTGGCGCCGAAGTCGTACCTGCCCACCTACCGGGAGTTCTACGAGCGCCGCCAGCTCGCGCCGGGTGACGACGAGCGCGGCACGATCCGAATCGGCGGCATGCAAGCGCCGTTCGGCCCGGACCTGTTGTTCGCGGCATCCGACCGGCCCGACTTTGTGCTGCACGCCGAAATCTGTGAGGACATGTTCGTGCCGGTTCCGCCCAGCGCTGAAGCGTCGTTGGCGGGCGCGACGGTGCTGGCCAACCTGTCCGGCAGCCCGATCACGATCGGTCGCGCCGAAGACCGATGCGTACTCGCCCGCTCAGCGTCGTTGCGGTGCCTGGCCGCCTACGTCTACGCCGCCGCGGGGGAGGGCGAATCGACGACCGACCTGGCATGGGACGGCCAGACAATGATCTGGGAGAACGGTGTACTGCTCGCCGAATCCGAGCGCTTTCCGAAAGGGGAACGCCGCAGCATCGCCGACGTTGACACCGAGCTGATTCGCGCGGAGCGGCTGCGGATGGGGACATTCGATGACAACCGGCGCCACCACCGCGCACTGGCGGAGTCGTTCCGGCGCATCGAGTTTCGCCTGGATCCGCCGTCTGGCGACATCGGACTGCGGCGCACGGTCGAACGGTTTCCGTTCGTGCCGGCCGATCCCAACCGGCTGCAGCAAGACTGCTACGAGGCCTACAACATTCAGGTCGCGGGGCTCGAACAGCGGTTGCGGGCATTGAAATACCCGAAAGTTGTCATCGGGATTTCCGGCGGGCTGGATTCGACGCACGCGCTGATCGTCGCTGCGCGCGCGATGGACCGGGAAGACCGGCCGCGCAGCGACATTCTGGCGTTCACACTGCCCGGCTTCGCAACCGGCGAGCACACCAAACGCAATGCGGTCGAGCTGTGCCGAGCACTTGGTGTCACCTTCTCCGAAATCGACATCACCGAGACCGCAAAGCTGATGCTCAAGGAGATCGATCACCCGTTCTCACAAGGCGAAAAGGTCTACGACGTCACGTTCGAAAACGTCCAGGCGGGCCTGCGCACCGACTATCTGTTCCGGCTGGCCAACCAGCGCGGCGGTATCGTGCTGGGCACCGGCGACCTTTCCGAGCTGGGGTTGGGCTGGTCGACCTACGGTGTCGGCGACCAGATGTCGCACTACAACGTCAATGCCGGGGTGCCTAAAACACTGATCCAGCACCTGATCCGCTGGGTGATCGCCTCCGACCAGTTCGAGCCGGAGGTGGGCAAGGTGCTGCAGTCTGTGCTCGACACCGAGATCACCCCGGAATTGGTGCCCAGCGGTGAAGAGGAAGAACTGCAGAGCAGCGAAGCAAAGGTTGGACCGTTTGCCCTGCAAGACTTTTCACTGTTCCAGGTGCTGCGTTACGGGTTCCGGCCCTCGAAGATCGCATTCTTGGCATGGCATGCGTGGAGTGATTCCGAGCGTGGCAACTGGCCGTCGGGGTTTCCGGAGAACAAGCGACCCTCGTACTCGCTCAAGGAGATTCGGCACTGGCTCGCAGTCTTCGTGCAGCGGTTCTACTCTTTCAGCCAGTTCAAGCGTTCGGCGCTGCCCAACGGGCCCAAGGTGTCGCAAGGCGGCGCGCTGTCGCCGCGCGGGGACTGGCGCGCCCCGTCGGACATGTCAGCACAAGCCTGGCTCGACGAGATCGAGCGAGAGATTCTCGAAGAGTAGAAGGCAGCAAGCCAGCCCATGGTCAGGGTTCTGATTTGGTTTCCTCGCGGCGTCCGGCGATAGACAGCCGGGCCGCGTATGCCAGTGCGCTGAAACCGTATAGTGCGGCGACCAGCAGCAGCCAGCGCCCGAAGAAGGGTTGTTGGCTCTGCCCGGTGGCCGCGGAGTAACTGGCTTGCCCCTGTTGGATGATCCCGGGAAAAAACAGGAGTAGCGACAGCCCCGCCCCCAGGGTCGGGACCCGCAAATAATTCAGCGGCGACACCCGCGGCGACGGCCCTGCCCACCGATTCCTCAGCGCGGCAAGGGCAGCCGAGACGGAGCGATCGGCCAGGGCGTAGAGCGGGAACAGGACCAAGTCGTGAGCGACGATAGCGGCGAGGAACCAGACTGCGATTGACTGCCACCACACCTTGGAATTCCACAGGGCTTGCGGGCCAAGCACCGTCACGACATACCCGGCCAGCGCCCACGCGGCTACCGTGCCTAACAGATGTAACGGATTACTGCCGTAGAAGGTGGTGAAGCTGGTGATCAGTCTGCGCATATCAACGTTGTCCGAATTCGATTGACCGTACCCATTTGGTGTTGTGCACACCCGGCAGCGCGGGCACGATGATGCGCGCGGGGTAGCCGTGATCAAAAGACAGGTCAACGCCGTTGACCCGAAGTGCCAGCAACGAGTCAGAGTTGCGCACCTGATTAGCCTGCAGGACAGCGTGATTGAACGCGCCGGCCCGCTCCAGCGAACGCACGGTGGCTCGGGCCGGGTTGGGCAGCCCGACCAGGTCCGCCAGATCGCGGAGACGAACTCCGCTCCACGTCTGGATGGTCGACCATCCTTCGACGCAGGCGATCGGCAGCTCGGCGGTGTGCTGCGGCATCGCTTCCAGGGTGGCCCGGCTCAACAACATCTGGCCCGAAGGACCTCGCACGCTGAGCCGCCAATTCCCGCCGGTGTCGGCCGGCGTGATTGCGGCGGCCGCAGCGGTCCTATTGACCTGGAAATCGTTGGGTCCATCACCGCGGCTACGCCCCCGCGGCAACAGGAACGCCGCACGACGGCTAAAACCTCCGAGAGTCTGTCCGGCGGTGAGCACCGCGACGAACAGTGCGCCGCCCCCGACCAGCGCCAGCGCGCCGCGACGGCTCACAGTCGGCGGTCCGGGATCAGTGGCGACCAGCCCGTCGACGTCGGGTGGTTCGGGACGGCTGTCGGCGCGCGAGGTGCGCAGTACCCTGCGAAACGACAGGGAACGCAGACCGGTGACCATCTTCGGCAATTTGATCAGCACGTGGATGACGAAACCGGCGATGAATACCCATGCTCCGTAGTAATGGGCGGTGTAAAAGCTGAACCCGAATATGTAGTCGTACTGGATGTTGAGCACTCCGGTGGCAAGCTCGAAGAGGATCCCGCCCACCAGCATCAACAACGACAGGCGCTCCAGAAGCTGCGCGATCGACCGCAGTGGTGGCCATGCGAACAGCCGGGGAATGACCGACCACAGTTTGGCCAGCACCACCGGGATGATGATCAGACCCAACCCGACGTGCACACCCTGGGTCAGCCGGTAGAGCCACGAGGGCCTGGTCGGCCAGTCGAACGTGGGCAATTTGAGCCATCCGACGTCGCCCGGGATGGCCTGCCCGAATTGCGGGCCGTACGCGATGTAGGACAGCAGCCCGGTCAGGATC
>NZ_JBAPPI010000271.1:0-30763 GCF_049280035.1 Mycobacterium sp.
GGCTCAGACTGTGCAATCCTCCGCCGCAGGGAAGGAATGACGAGTGAATCGCTCCAAGCCTAAGGTTCTTTTCACCCGCGACGGCCCGCTGGGTACCGTGACGCTGGCCAGCCCGCCACTGAATCTCATTGGCCAGCAGCTGATTTCCGATCTTCTGGCTGCGCTCGACCAGGTTGAAGCCGCGGCGGGGCTGCGGGCATTGGTGCTGCGAGGCGAGGGCAAGGTCTTCAGCGCCGGAGCAGATGTCGCCCTGTTTGCGGGGATGACGGCACAACAGCTGCGTCCGCTGATCGGCTCGTTCCTTGATCTGGGGCATCGCATCGAGCAGCTGCCGTTCCCGACGCTGGCTGCAGTCCACGGGACGTGCATGGCAGGCGGCTTTGAGCTGGCCCTGTTCTGCGATCTGATTTGGGCTGCCGACGGCACAATGCTAGGTCTGCCCGAGACCCGGTTGGGCATCGTTCCGCTGGCCGGCGGCATCGAGCGGATCGCCGCCCGTGCCGGCCTCGGGCGCGCGCGTTCGGTGGCGCTGGCCGGGGAGTTGCACACCGCGGAGGAATTCGCGGCGTGGGGAGTGATCGATCGCGTGCTTGCCGCCGATGAGTTGCACAGCGCCGCAGAGGAATTCGTTAGCAGGCTGGCAGCCGGACCGACGCGCGCATTCGCGGTGGTCAAAGAACTCACCCGCGCCTACACCGCCGGCGGCGTCGCACGCGCCGACGCGCTGCTGACCGATGCCGCGGTTGGGCTCTTCGACACGGAGGATGCGCGCGGCGGGATCCAGACTTTTCTGGAGTCCGGTCCCGGGCATGCGAGGTTCGCCGGCCGCTGAGGGTGCCCGGGAACTGACCGTCACTGGCCGGGCCGCCCTCACCTGAATGGGTGACGGAACGCCGTCCTGCGGCATGCCAAGTTTGGGTGAGGCGCTCTCTGGGCGCGTGACGCAACCACATTGGAGACGACGTGATGGTTCCCAGTTCGGCTGGCGCGGCTGATCTTCGCGCTGAGGTGTTCATGCTTGGGCGAGAACGAGATCCTGTTCGACAACTCGACTTGTATCCGCGACGCAGCGGTGGCGGCCGGCGTCGACACGACCTTTCAGCCGTGGACGCATGGAATTCACGGATGGCCGGTCTTCATATCGGCGGGAATACCGGAGTCGGCGCTCGCGATTGAAGATCTCGCGGGCATTTTCGGAATGCACGCCCGCAGCGACACCGTAGAGGAGGCAGCCTCTTGAGCACGCCGCCAGAGCACAACGCGGCACAGCCACTGTTGTGGCCCTACCGCGCAGGTGACTCCCCGTTCGCCAATCGCGTCGTCATGGCGCCTATGACACGAAGCCGCGCAACCAATCCTGACTTGGTGCCGACGGAACTGCACGCGCAGTACTACGCTCAGCGCGCGTCGGCCGGGCTGATCATCACCGAGGGCACCTGGGTCAGTCGCGACGCCGTCGGCTGGCACGACGTTCCCGGATTGTTCACCGACGCCCAGGTCCGCGGCTGGTCCGGAGTGACCGAGGCCGTGCACCGTGCGGGCGGGGTCATCTTCGCGCAGCTCTGGCACACCGGCTCGTTATCACATCCCGATTTCTTCTCCGGCACACCACCGTTGGCCCCTTCGGCGGTTAACCCTGGGTTACACTCGCCAACCTCGTCGGGCAACCAGCCGACTGAGACTCCCAGAGCGATGACGCAAGACGACATTCGCAGGACGATCAACGACTTCGCGACGGCTGCAGCGAACGCCGTACGGGCCGGGTTCGATGGTGTGCAACTTCAGGCGGGGTTCAACTACCTGATTAGCCAGTTCCTCAACCCACGCACAAATATCCGCACCGACGACTACGGCGGTTCGATCGAAAATCGGGCACGCTTTTTGTTCGACGTACTCGACGCCATCGGCACACGCATCGACATCAGCAAGGTGGGGGTCAAGGCCGGGCCGGCGTGGGGTGAACGCGGCGAGTTCGTCTCGACGGCCGACACTCTGGAGACCAGCGAGTACGTGATTGAGCGGCTCGACGAATATTCGCTAGCGCACTTGCTATTGATGGGCGCGATGGCCGATCTCAGTGGTGGTCCGCTCTCGGATCTGCAGGGCGACAGGATGTTCAAGCATTTCCGGCCCCGCTACCGCGGCACCATTATCGCCAACGTCGGGATGACGCGCGAACGCGGAAACCAGCTCATCGATGACGGTCTGGCCGATCTCGTCGCGTTCGGCGAAACGTTCATCGCCAACCCCGACCTACCGTCACGCTTTGCCGCCCTAGCGCCGATCCGACGATCCGACCGCGCCTTGCACTACACACCCGGCCCGCATGGATACACCGACTATCCACACTACGAGCTGGCCACCGAAACCCAAGACGGCGAACAGATTGCGTGAGCCTTGTTCTTTAGCGGCACACTCGCAGTTCGGCTGATGAAAGCTCACTGAGCCCTTCTGTGGTGGGATCCCGGAGCGCGCTGGGGTGGTGAGTCGGCCGCGGGATATAGCGGCCGCAGCGCGGCTGGCGCCCGGAATGGCGCCCACTGGCCGAGCGGCTGTGCCAGCCGGTCGGCGGCGGCCCAGATCACCGCCGGGTGGTGACCGAACCCCAAATGGCTGCAGAGCACCGCGATGTTCTCGGCCCGCGCGGACGGCAGGTCGAGGCAAGCCTGCCAGGCGACGATGCCGTCGTATCGGGAGTAGATGGAGGTAGCCGGCACCGGCAGGGCATCGAGGCCTGACTCCAGCGGCAGCTCCCTTGGCACGACATGTAAATGGGCGTAGCGGTCGAAGGCGCGACCGGCGCGGGACTGGCTTTCGTGGGCGAGGCGAATCGGGCTGCCCAGCGTGATGACCTGGCGCACGGCAGTTGGAGCGTCTCGGGCCAGGGTGCGAGCGTAGATGCCGCCGAGGCTCCAGCCGATCACACTCACCGCCGAGTCGTATCGCGACCGCAGGTCGAGCAAGCGGGTCTGGAGTCCGGTGATCGTCGCGGCCGTCGGGCCGAGGTTACGTCCGAGCCGCCAGCCGTGCACCCGGTAGCCCAGGTCGCGCAGGATGCGCCGCAGAGTCCAGGTGGACCCGTCGTCGGCCAGCAAACCCGGCAACACCAGTACCGGGTGCCCGTCGCCAGTCGGCAGGAGCTGCCTGAGCGGCAGCGCGGCGATCAGCCACCCGTATTCGGCCGCCGCACGGGCGGGGTCTGTCAGGTAGAGCCACGACGGGGGAGCGCTCACCCCGGCGGGGCCGGTAGGTATGTACGGCCGCGACATTGGACTCGGCATCAGCCGACTCCGAAAGCGTCAGACAGTGTGGTGAGTTCGTCTTTGAGCGCGTCGATGATCATCTCGACATCGGGCACCAGGTCGCGGTCGGCCAGTGCGCCGAAGTTGAGCTTGCCTTTGGACCCCAACACGGTGAGGTTGAGTCCCTGTCCGTCGGCGATCGCCGAGAGCGGGTAGATGCCGTCGAGCCGCGCCCCGCACAGGTAGAGATCCACGGCCGGCCCGGGAACGTTGGAAATGACCAGGTTGAACGGCGGGACCCGCTCCAGTAGCCGCAGTCTGGTGGCCAGCCGGTTGGCCTGATTCGCCAATGCCGGCATGGAGAATTGGGCGATGTCGGTGAGCAGCTCGGCGGGCAGCGCGTTGTGCTGCTCCTTGGCCGCGCGCATTGCCTCATGCACGGCTGCCAGCCGCCCGGCCGGGTCCGCCAAATTGGTGGGTAGCGGCGCGATGACGGACGAGACCCGGTTGCCGTGGGCGCCCTTTTGCTCTTCGGTGCGGATGGATACCGGAACGGCGGCCAGCAGCGGTCCGTCGGGCAGGGCATCGTGTTTTTGTAGCCAGATGCGCAGCGCGCCGGCGCACAGTGCCATCACGACGTCGTTGACTGTGACGCCGGCGGCGTTTTTGATCTCCTTGACCTGCGCAAGCGGGAGGCTGGTGAATGCCCAGCGCCGATGCGGGCCGATGTTCTTGTTGAACGGCGTTGCGGGCGCGATCAACGGCGGCGCCGACAGGACGACGCCGCGGTCACGGCGCAACACATACCGGTCGATGAGCGGCAGCCAGGGGCGCGCGGGACTTGCAACAAGGGCTGGCAATGAACGCACGATATCCGCCGAGACCCGCACGGCCCGAACCGGATTGGTTGCCAGCGACGCAGCGCTGCGCACCAGCAACTGCGCAGCGCCGGGCTCGGCTTCCGGACGCCACGAGTCTGGCTCGCCGGTGTCGCGCGGCTCCGGCGAGGTGTCCATCAGCGCGGCAAGCAGGTCGTTTCCCGACACCCCGTCGATGGCCGCGTGGTGCACCTTGGTGTAAAGGGCTTGCCGGCCGCCCTGGAGGCCGTGGATGAGGTAGGTCTCCCATAGCGGGCGGCGGCGGTCCAGCGGCCGCGCGTGCAGCCGGGCTGCCTGGACGGCCAGCTGCCGATCATCCCCCGGGGCGGGCAACGCGAGTTCGCGGACATGGAACTCGATGTCGAAATCGGGGTCCTCGATCCAGTACGGCTGATCCAGCCCAAAAGGCACCTCCACCAAGCGGCGGCGAAACGGCGGTACCAGATGCAATCGGGACTCGATGAGCTCGGTCAGCCGTTCAAGGGTCAGCGCTTCGCCGCCCGCGGGCGGATCCAGGACGGACACACTGCCCACGTGCCCGTAGGCCGTAGGTGAGTCGAGCGCCAAAAATGCGGCATCCAAACCGGTCAGCTGCTGCATCAAATCCTCCGGTACGAACTCAGATCAGACCTAAGCCGAGTATCGACCATGTTAGAACCAGTTTTCGCGACTTACCGGGCTTCAGAGGACGGCTCAACTGAGTCAACACCGGCCTCCTGCGGCAGCTACCGGAATGGCTTCACACGGTACACCGCTAGTAGTACTTTGCAACTAATATCCGGCGGACGACGACGGGTCCCGACGAAAGGACACTGAGATGACTACGACGACGGTCCTCGACCGCTTTCGGCTCGACGGGAAGGTGGCAATCGTCACCGGGGCCTCTTCCGGTTTGGGCATCGCCTTCGCCCGGGCACTCGCCGAGGCGGGTGCCGACGTGGTGTTGACCGCGCGCCGCACAGATCGGCTCAAGCAGACTCATGCCCTGGTTGAGGAGCTGGGCCGGCGCGCGTTGACGATAACCGCGGACGTCGCGGTTCCCGAGGACGCACAAGCGGTGGTCGACGCGGCGATGACCGAATTCGGCCACGTCGACGTGCTCGTGAACAACGCCGGCAAGGGCACCGCTGTACCGGCCACACGCGAGACGCCAGACCAGTTCCGCGAGGTAATCGACATCAACCTCAATGGGTCCTATTGGATGGCCCAGGCGTGTGGCCGGGTGATGCAGCCCGGCAGCTCGATCATCAACGTCGCCAGCGTCGTCGCGCTGACTAGCGGCAGGCTGCCCCAGGCCGCCTACTCGGCTAGCAAGGCCGGTGTGACAGGCCTGACCCGGGACCTGGCCGTGCAGTGGACCGGTCGCAAGGGCATCCGGGTCAATGCCCTGGCTCCAGGCTTCTTCCCTTCGGAAATGACTGATCAGTTCCCCGAGGGTTACATCGACAGCCAACTGCCGCGCGTACCCGCCGGGCGCCCAGGAGATCCGGAGGAGCTTGCCGCGGCGCTGGTGTTCCTCGCGAGCCCTGCCGCGGCCTATGTCACTGGTGCGACGCTGGTCGTAGACGGCGGCCTCACCGTCTCTTAGGCAGGTTTTGAAAAGCAACGGGGATCGGGATTATCCTGCTAGCTGTGAGGCACGCGGATTTACTCGACGAGAACTGCGCGATCGCCCGCTCGGCCGGGATCGTGGGCGAGCGCTGGGTGTGGGTGATCCTGCGCCAGGCGTTCAATGGCGCTCGCCGGTTCGAGGAATTCCAGCGCGGCATCGGGTTGGCCCGTAACGTTCTCACGGAGCGCCTGAATTGGTTGGTCCAACATGGCATTCTCGAACGGCGCCGCTACGCCGAGCATGCCGCGCGCGACCTCAATGAGTACCGGCTGACCCCCAAGGGCCGCGCACTGTTCCCCGTCTATGTCGCCCTGATGCAATGGGGCAACGAGTGGACCGGTCTTGCGGCCCCGCCCGTTGACCTGCTGCACAAGCCCTGTGGACACCGCGTCGGCGTCCGCGTGGTCTGTTCGCAGTGCGGTCAGGACATCAACGTCCGCGACACTGAGCCGGTCGTCGGCCGCGGCCTGATCATGCATCGCCCCAACCGCTCATGAACCGGCTCCCCCGGGGGGAGCAAGCGTCGTCGCCACGGCGACGGCTTGGAAAGGTTGCCCGATGAGGCCCTACGGGCCGCTGCGCGGCCGCGATGAGGAGCTGGCGAGCGCGATCGGCGTTGTCCGCCGCACCCGTGTTCATGGCGCCAGCGGCGTAGTGCTCGTTTCGGGTGGTGCGGGTATCGGAAAGACGGCGCTACTTTCGGAGATCTGCCGTCAAGCAACCCACACGCGGATCCGCGTGACGCGAAGCAAGTGTGACGAAATCGAGCAGGCCTGCCCCGGTGCGCCGATCATCGGGCTGCTGCGCAGCGGTCGGGATCCGCTTTTGACGGCGGACGAATTCCAGGAGATCGCCGGGCTGACCGGCGAGCCGCTGGTACTGGTTGATCGCGCCGCCGAACACCTCGAGCGGCTGGCGGATGACCACCGCATGATGATCGCCGTCGACGACGTGCAATGGGCGGACCGGCTCAGCCGATATGCGTTGCGGTCGTTGATCTCTCGACTGGCCGGTCGGCCAGTGGTGTGGGTTCTGGCCAGCCGCTCCGCGGCTGCCGGTATCACCGTTAGCGCCGCGGATACCATAGCCGTAGAGCACATCCGGCTGGCGGCGTTGCCGCGGGGCGCGATCGCCGAGATCGCTCGGGATCGCCTCGGCGACAGCCTGACCGGTCGCGTTGACGAGCTACTTGACGCCGTCGGGGGTAATCCGCTGCTGGCCACTCAAGTCATTGACGGCGCGGCCCGGTCCGCCGAGACAGGTCGCGACGAAGACATTCCGGCTGAGTTTCATGCCGCTGTGTTTCAGCGGCTGGCCGGCTTGTCGAACACCGCGCGGGAAATCATCGAAGCCCTCGCCGCCGCCGGGCGCCCGGTGCGAATCGATGAATTGCCCGGTCTTTGTGACATGACGCCCGGACGCCGGTATGACGACGCGGTCGCCTCAGTGATTTCAACGGGTTTGGTGACTTCGACCGGCGCCGAACTGAGGTTCGGACACGACCTCGCCAGGCAGGCGGTGTACGAACATATGTCCCCCGAGATACGGCGTCGGCTTCACACCCGATTGGCACGACATCTTATGGATTCCGCGGCAGATCCGGTGCTCGCCGCCACCCACGCCCGCGCGGCCGCCGCTGTCGGAGACGAGTCCAACGCCCGGATCATGGTCGCCGCGGCGGAAGCTTTGGTCACGGGGAGCGCTGTTGACGCCGCGGACCTTGCGCTGCAAGCTTTTCGGACGCTGCGGCCCGGTCAGCCGCAGTGGTTGGAGGTGGGCGAACGAGCGGTGGCGGTGATGTCGCGCGCAGAGCGCGTCAATGACACCATCGAGGCGGCTGACCGGCTGCTCGCCACTATCGACGATGTGGACACGATCAGCCGGATCCAAACCCACGCCGTGAAAGCACTGTGGCTCAGCGGACGCATCGCTGATCTGAACGATCGCGCTGAGCGCAGCCTCGCATTGACCACCGGACGGCGCGACCTGACTGCCCGCTTTCAGGCAGCGCATGCCTTGGCGGCCACTCGTACCGTGGGTGCCGACGCGGCCGCTGATCAGGCTGACGCCGCGCTGTCGGAGGCCAGAGCGTCACGCGACGGTGACGCACTCGCTTTGGCATTGCATGCCGCTGGTGAAGCCGCCCACAGTCAGCGCCGATATCAGCTGGCGCTCAAATATTTCCGTGAACTGCGATCGGTGACGGGGGATTCATACCTCGCTGAAGAGATCATGCAACTGCAACTTCTCGATCGCTACGACGACGCCCAAATGCTTCTCGACGGCGCACACGAGGATAGCCACGCCAAGGCCGAGTCGCTGCGTCCCGACCTGCTGTTCGCCCAAGCCAAACAGCACTACAACCTCGGCCAACTACGCGAGGCCGATCAAGTCGCCGCGGCCGTTGTTGAACTCGGGCAGGCAATAGGCACCACGGTGCACGTCGTGGAGGGCACCTTGATACGCGCTTACGTTGCGTTGCTACGCGGCGAGGCGGCGTTGGCCGCGCAACGACTCGAGCTGGCTTCCGAGCTCACTCGCGAACAGCCCAGCGGGCACCCCGCTGTGACATTCACCCAGGGCTGGTTGACCGCACTGCGGGGTGACCTCGACGGTAGCCGCCAAATCTTGTCGGGGCTGCTCACGGCGCCACACCAATCTCGCAGCTACTGGGCGTGGTGGCCCTGCTGGATGACGATCCTCTTTGAGGTCGGAATGGCATGCGGGGCAGTGGAGTTCACTGAGGGCGCCGTTGAGATTGCTGAAGAGGCCGCGGGACGCAACCCTGATGTCGCCACGTTGACCGGGTTGGCATTGAACATGCGTGGGCTGTTCAACCGCGACTTGGCCATGGTGGACGAGTCGGTAAGACTCTTACAGCACAGTCCACGACGAGTATTGCTGGCCGCCGGAGTAGAAGGCTACGGCACCTTGCTGCTGGACGCCGGGCAACGCGAAGCTGCGCTGCATCAACTCGACGCCGCCTGGGACGACTACGACCGCGTTGGTGCCTTTGCACGCCGGGCAACGGTTCAGCGCGTCATGAGGCAAGCGGGCGTCCGGCGCGCAAAGTGGGTCAGCGATTACAACGGGTCGGAGCCTCAGTCGCTTACCGAGGGTGAACGGCGGGTGGTGTATTTGATCGCCGACGGCCACACCGACAAATCCGCTGCCAAGACGCTGGGGATATCGGTGAATACTGTTGGCACCCATCTTCGTTCGGCATACTCAAAACTTGGAGTCCAGTCGCGGGTGCAGTTGGTCAATGCGCTACGCGAACGCGGTGAACTGAACTAAGTGATGCAGTCCGCGTCAGCCGACGTGGCGGATCAGGGTGTCGATGAGCGCGTTAATCGCAGGGCTGGCGTGTTGGGATGCCGCGTAGGCGATTGACAGCGTCCAGGTGATGGATGGATGCAGCGGAACTGTGTGTAGGTCGGGGAAGCGGTTGGCCGCGCTGGTAGGCAGGATGGCCGTCGCCAGTCGGTGTCGGATGAGCTCAGCCGCGATCGCATAATCGGCGACTTCGTAGGCGCTGATCGGGTGGACGCCGGCAGCGGCGAAGCCG
Source organism: Mycobacterium sp. (assembly GCF_049280035.1). Classification (GTDB taxonomy): domain Bacteria; phylum Actinomycetota; class Actinomycetes; order Mycobacteriales; family Mycobacteriaceae; genus Mycobacterium. The sequence goes on from NZ_JBAPPI010000271.1 coordinate 9,301, forward strand.
GCATCGAGGCGCTGCCGTATTCCCCATCCAAGCGGGAAGTTGATGAAGTCGTGTCCTGCGAGGTCGGTGAGTTGCACCCGCGCGCGATCTGCCAGTGCATGGCTGGCGTCGCAGACGAAGACCATCGGTTCGCGCAACAGCTCACGCATCGCTACCAGTTGGGAGCCCGGTGAGGTAATCGACACCAAGGCCAGGTCCATCTGGCCGTCGGCGATCGCGGTCAGATGCCCGGCTGAACCTGTCAGGCTTTGCCGCAGGCGAACGGTGATCAACGGGTTGGAGCGGCGGAACTCTTCCAGTGCGGCAGGCAGATCCAATGTGCCCCAGGACATCAGGGTGCCTACGGTGACGGTGCCGGTGAGCTGATCACGGAATGCATCGACCGACGTCCGTGCTCGGTGAGCGGTGTGGATGACTTCCCGGGCGTGCTGAAGGAAGACTTCGCCGGCCGCGGTCAGCGCGATTTGGCGTTTGGAACGGTCGAACAGTTCGACGCCCAGCTCGTTTTCCAATTTGCCGACCGATGCCGAGAGGGCAGACTGCACGACATGGATTCGGTGGGCTGCCCGGGAGAAGTTGAGATCGGCAGCCACTGCAACGAAGTACTCCAGGTGGCGGAGTTCCACGGTGGCCATCCTATCGCGTTTCGCGATTGTAATGTTCTCTTTTCGTCGTTAGACGCGATGACCGGTTCGGGTGTTAGCTAGACGGTGTCCGACAAAAACCAACAGCTCACAGGAGGAACAGACTCATGCGGGCCTTGCGTTTTACCGAATTCGGTGACCCCGGTGTTTTGCAGGTGACGGACCTGCCGGATCCGACGGGTACGGCACGAGAAGCGGTGATTCGAGTCGAAGCGGCGTCGGTGAATCCGTCTGACGTGAAAAATGTTGCCGGCGCTATGAATTGGACGATATTGCCACGGACACCTGGGCGGGACTTCGCCGGCGTGGTCATCAGTGGACCGCCCGAGTGGCAAGGAGCCGCGGTGTGGGGCACCGGGGGGGACACCGGGTTCACCCGAGACGGGTCGCACGCCCAGTTGATGTCGGTACCGGTGGAAGCGCTGGTCCGCAAACCCGAACGGCTCAGCTTCGACGAGGCCTCCACGGTCGGGGTCAACTTCGTCGTGGCGTGGTACGGGGCGGTGGAGACTGCACAGCTGGCGGCGGGCGAAACCATCGCTGTCTTCGGGGTTTCCGGTGGGGTGGGAGGAGCGGTGGCACAAATCGCCCGCGCGCGTGGCGCCAAAGTGATTGGTGTGGACCGTCGCCGGCCCGCTCCGGACACCGCCGCCGCGGCCGTCATTGACGACTTCATCGCCTTCGACCCGGCGGCAGACGTCGGCACCGAGATCAAACGACTCACTGGCGGCAGCGGCGTTGCCGTGGTGTATGACGCCGTGGGTGGAGTAACGACGTCGGCCGCCTTGGCCGCGCTGGCTCAGCGGGGCAGGCTCGTGGTGATCAGCGTCGTCGGCTCGCGCACCGTCGAAATCGACCTGCTGGACCTGTACCGCAACGAAACTCGAATCTTCGGCATCGACAGCACAAGGCTCACCGTCGTCGACTCCGCGCGGCGGCTCCAGCAGATGGCGCCCTACTTCGAGTCCGGGGAGTTTCGGCCACTTCCGACCACCGCCACCTATTCACTCGACGACGCGGCTCCGGCCTACCGGGCCGTCGCCGACCACGTGCCCGGCCGCGTCGTGATCCGGCCCTGACAAAGAGAGGCAAGGCAATGTCATCCAACCTGACCGAACAGACAATTACCGAGGTGGTGCAGCGGACCTTTGACACGTCTACCGACGAGCGCTTCCGGCAGCTGTTCGTCAGTCTGGTGCAGCACCTCCATGATTTCGCGCGCGAGGTGCAGCTGACCGGTGAGGAATGGTTCACCGCCATGGACTTCCTTGAGCGAGTGGGCAAAATCTCCAGCCCAACCCGCCAGGAGGTGATGTTGCTATCAGACATTTTGGGGTTGAGCGTGCTGCTGGACAGGATCAACCAGCACGTCGGCTCTTCGGTCACCGATTCAGCTCTGCTTGGCCCGTTTTACGTCGAGGGCCGTCCGACCGCCGACAACGGGGACGACATCTCCGACGGCGTGGCGGGTACACCAATGTTCGTCACCGGCCGGGTTGTCGATGAGCAGGGCAGGCCGGTCGCCGGCGCTCACGTGGACACCTGGCACAGCGATGGTGAAGGTTTCTACGACGTTCAGCAGGCCGAGAAGCTGCACAACGAGTTCGCCATGCGAGCACTGCTGACCACCGACGACGACGGACGCTTTTGGTACCGGTCCATCAAACCCCGCTATTACCCGATGCCCACCGACGGCCCCTGCGGGGAAATCATGCGCGCCGCAAACCGATCCGTGATGCGCCCCCAGCATGTGCACTTCTGGTTCCATGCCAACGGCTACCAACCGCTGATCACGCAGCTGTTTGACCGAGGCGATCCGTACATCGGCCGCGACGCGGTCTTCTCGGATGTGGAATCGCTGCAGGCGGACTACGTGCGCCACGAGCCCGGAGTCGCCCCAGACGGGACGACGGTCGAGGAGCCCTTCGTGACGTTGGATTGGACCTTCGCCCTCGCCGCGGACAAGGGTTAGGCCAATGTCACGGATATCGCTGACGAGCATCGACCAGCAGCCCGAACCGATCCGGCAATTCATCGCGCGCCGCGGCGATCTCAACGCGTTTCGATTGCTCGCCAACGCCCCGCTGGTGTTCATCGGATGGTCGCAGATGGTCGACGAGCTGTTCGACAGCCCAACCTTCAGCCTGCGGATGCGGGAGGTGGTCATCCTGCGGGTGGCCCATTTGCAAGGCTCACGGTATGAGCTCGCCCAGCACGTAGGAATCGCCCGCGCCGCCGGGCTGACCGAGCAACAGATCAATGCCATCCTCGATACAAACGACATCGACGCAGCCGGCTTCAGCAGAACCGAACGCACTGCACTCGACGTCGTCACCGAGTTGTGCGGCACCCACCGATTGCGGGACGACTCCTTCGCCACAGCCCACGGCGTGTTCGGCGACGAGGCGCTCACCGAGTTGCTGATGATCGTCAGCTGCTATTACGGCCTGGCGTTGGTGCTCAACGCCGCCGACCTCGACATCGACGCCACAGCCAGGTTCCAGCCCTGACAGGAGAAACCAAATGACTCGAATCGCTTATCGTCAGCCGGAAGAGATGACCGAGCAGGCCCGCGAATTGACGTATGCGCGGGGTAATCTCAACGTCTACCGTGCTTTGGCCAACGCCGAGAAGGTATTCACCGGCTGGATGCTCGCCGGGCAGGCTGCCCTGACCAGTAAGGTGCTGCCTGTCAGATTGCGCGAACTTGTCGTGCTGCGCACCGCCTATCTGATGGACTGTCCCTATGAGCTCGGGCAGCATCGCGACGTGGCGCGGACGGCTGGAGTCAGCGGAGACGAGATCAACGCCCTTACCTCCGAATCGGATTGGCTAGAAGGCCATTTCAACCCCGATGAACTCGCCGTGCTGCACCTGACAACCGAGCTGCTCACCACACAGAGCGTCTCAGCCGAAGTGTTCGATCAAGTGCACCAGGCCCTTGGTTCGGAGGCCACCGTCGAGGTTTTGATGGTCATCAACCGGTACTCGGGGCTGGCGCTGATGCTCAACGCGCTGGACGTCGACCTCGACGAATCCGCCCGGCTGCCGATCCCGTCAACACAGGAGCCCCGACCGTGAGCCAGAGTCCGTTCCGGGCCGATCTCCTCCAGGGGAAGGTGGCATTAATCACCGGCGGCGCTACCGGACTGGGACTCGAAATCGCTCGGGTGCTCGGTAGTCACGGGGCTCGCATCGCCATCTGCAGCCGGAAGGAAGCCAACCTCCAAGCTGCGGTTGCGGCGTTGCGGCAAGATGGGATTGAGGCCTGCTACGACGTCTGCGACGTCCGCCGTCACGACGAGGTGACGGCGGTAATCGAGGAAGTGCTGCGAACATTCGGTCAACTCGACGTCGTCGTCAACAATGCGGCCGGAAACTTCCCCGTCCCGATCAGCGGCCTCAGCCCTAACGGGTTCAAAGCCGTGGTCGACATCGACCTTTTGGGGACATTCAACGTATCGAAGGCAGCCTACGAGCTATGGCTGCGTGATCACGGCGGCGCCGTGGTGAACATCAGTGCGGCGATTCAATACCGCGGCATGGCGCTGCAAGCGCACGTTGTTTCGGCCAAGGCCGGCATTGATGCGCTGAGCCGCGCTTCTGCGATCGAATGGGGGCCTGACGGAGTTCGCGTCAATATCGTTGCCCCCGGGGCGATGTCAGGAACCGAGGGGGTGAAGAGAATCGCCGGCGATGACCAACACCGCACCATCCAGAATCCCCTCAGGCGTTCGGGTTCGACCACTGAGGTCGCCGAAGCGGTGTTATTCCTGGCCAGTGATGCCGCGTCGTACATAACGGGAGCAACTTTGGTCGTCGACGGCGGCGGTTGGCTGACCGCCAGTGGCGTGCCGGATTTGCCCGGCTACCACTGACTATGCGATGTAGCCCCGCGGCAACACCGAGAAGTCAACGCACGCCGCGGCCAATACGTCGCCCACCTCGGGAGCGACTGGCGCGCGGAGCTCAAGTATTGCGCCGGCTGACGGTGCCTTCAGGGCGGCGACATTGTGGTTGGTCATTAGCTGAATGGCCTCGGATTCGATATCGCTCCAACCGGTGTGAACCGTCATCAGGGTGAGGACACCGAGTTCGTGGCCTGCTGGGGACAGCAACCGATGGTGCCAGGCCTTGTCGGCCTTGAATCCGCTGTGCGGCTGCACCACAGCCAGGACGGTGCCGCCGCCGGTTTCGAGCCGTGCCGCGCCGTCAGCCGGCACAATCCTTCCCACAGCTTCGCTCTGCCTTGTAACGGTCGTGGTTCCGGCGACCGCAATACGGAGTTCATCGCCTGCGGCGTTGGACAGCGTGTAGTTGCTTTTGCCACCGTTCTTGACCCCGAGCAACACGCCGAGTCCATTTTTTTGTCGGGCGCATGCCAACTCGGTGCCTTCGGGGGTGGCGAGCTGGACTCGCAGTGCGTTGGACGTCGACCTCGTCACTCGCGCCACTACGACAGTTGCGTCTCCAAGAATCGGCATGCCGAAATCGTAGGCCTTGTGCGCCGATCAGTTTGCGGTTCTCAAATGGTCGCGGTCAGGGGCCAGACGTTCCAGATCGTGTCGCTGATCCACTACCCGGCGTCGGGCGATTAGGTATTTGGCTGCTCGTCGGATTACCCTTGCCACGGTTCGTCGTCGACTCAGGATAGAACTCTATGCCTATTCAGCCCGCGCTCGTGCGCATACGACCGCTGCGCAGCGGCCGTACCCAACGTGTCGCCCATCGTAAGAACCTCCCGACGGTCGGTCAGTGCTTCGACATCGAAGTCACTCGCGAGACTAACGGGTGGCTGATCCGGATCCCCGAGATCGGCGGGGTTACCCGCGCGAGCCGCCGGTCCACGGTCGAGGTCGCGGCGCGGGAATGCATCGCCACTCGAACGGGCATCCCGATCGGCTACATCGCCGTCTTTGTTGCGCGCGAGATCGGCTAGCGCCGAATAGCTTTCGCTAGCCAGTGCCTTGTCAACGTGGCGCTAACTCGCTGCGGGCGGCAGGAACTTGTGATCGATGAGCGACTGCAGTGCGTTGCGGAATGCGTCCTCGGTGTCGATGGCTTCGGTGAACCCGGCTTGGCGCAGCTTGACGGTGCTGACGAAGGCGCGGGGTCCTTCCGGTGCGCCGTAGGCGAACGCGAAGTCCGCGTGCTGGTCGCCATGCCCGACCAGTTCGCGCAGACTCAGCGCACGAAGGCCGTACTTGGTGACGATGTGATCCCACAGATCGGAGTGGTCGGCGAGGTAGCCGGCCAGACTCATCGGAGTATCCGGTCCGGTTTCGACGCCGAGGGTTCTGGCCAACGCGGGCCACGCATTCCGCCATTCAAAGACGTCACCGTTGGTGATATTGAACGCCTCGTTAGCCGCTCGAGGCGATCCCGCAGCCCAGACCATGACATCAGCGACGAGGTCGGCGTCGGCGGCTTCCCAGACGAACGACGGGCCACCGGGAAAGCCAAACGGTTCGCCCTTCTCGCGCTGGATCGCAGCGTAGACACCGATTGCCGGAAGCACGTTCAGCGCGCCAGGCGTGGGACCGGTGACTAGTTGCGGGCGCAGCGCCGTGTAACTGAAGCCGTGTCTGGCGCCCATTTCTCGGACATAGTCTTCCTGGTCCAAGAAGAAGTTCGGATGCGGATCACGCGGATCGCTTTCCCGTGCCGGGATGGGGATCGGGTGCAGATGCACACCGTAGACCTTCGTTCCCTGCAGGATGCTGATGTGTTGAAAGTCTTTGGCGCTGGTCAAGATCGGTTCGACGACGTTGCGCAACATGGCGTTGTTGGTTTCGATCTGGTCTTTGCTCGACCAGCCCGCGACCAGGTCGGGCTTTTCATGCAGCGCTGTGTAGGCGATGTGGGTGATGTCGGTCAGCGGCTCGAACGCCGCACGGGCCGCATCGCGATCCTGCAGATCGACCGACAGGAACTCGATTTCCCGTCCGCTCGATAGCTCGGGCTTGCGACGGGAAACCCCGACCACGTCCCAGCCCGCCGACAGGAACTTCTCGATGGCGGCAACCCCGAGCAAGCCGCTCGCTCCGGTGACCAAAACCTTGTTTGACATGACGACCTCCGTTGCCTGGTAGGCGGCGCTAGCCACCGATCGCTAGCTGACCACCGGTGACCTGCAGAATGGCGCCATTCACAGAGCTCGCTGCCGGAGAGGCCAGAAACGTGATGGCGTTGGCGATCTCGTCGGGCGCCGCAGCCCGCCCGAGCGCGGTGTAGGCGGCAAAGGCATCTGCGAGGCCCGGCGTCGCGTCGGTGCCGGGAGTTTCGGCCGGCCCGGACTGCACCGCGTTCACCCGCACACCGGATCGACCGAATTCATCCGCCCAGACCCGGGTCAGCAGTTCCACGCCGGCCTTGCTGGCACCGTAGATGCCTCCGGTGCGAGCCGGAATAGTGGCGGCGACGGTGCTGAGGTTGACGACGACGCCGTGGCCGCGCTCGGCCATACCCGGCACCAACTTCTGCACCAGGATGTACGGGGCGCGCAGGTTGATGTTGATGTGCTCGTCAAAGAATGCGTCGTCGGTGTCAGCGGTCGCACCGAACTTGTAGACACCGGCGTTGTTGATCAAGATATCGACCGATCCCACCTCGGCGGCCAGCCGGCGCACGTCGTCGGCGTCGGCAAGATCAGCAGCGATGAAACGTGCTTTGCCGCCGGCGTTTTGGATCTCCTGCACCACCTTGGCGCCGCGTTCCGCGCTGCGCCCGTGAACTATGACCTCAGCGCCGAGCTGACCGAGTTGCAGTGCTACCGCCCGACCGATTCCGGCCGTTGCCCCGGTTACCAGTGCGGTTGAGCCTTCGAGTGTCGTTGTCATCGGACCTGCTCCTTAGCCGAAATACTGTGAATGTCGTGCGCAATAGCGCAGTGCCACGTCTATTTAATCCGCCCTGCGAACGAAGTCATCTGTTTGGCTAATCGGCGGTATTAGCGGCGGCTATAAGCTAGGCCGATAGCTAGTCGGCGTGGTCGGATGGGACAGCTATGGAGTTGCGGGAACTCAGCGCCTTCGTGGCGGTCGTGGAAGAAGGCGGCATGTCCGCGGCGTCGCGACGCCTGCATGTCAGTCAGTCGGCGTTATCGCAGACGGTGAGCGCTCTGGAACGCGAGCTCGGGGTCACGCTGCTGGAGCGCACCAGCACCGGCGTGCGCCCAACCGAAGCCGGAACGACATTGCTCGTCGAGGCGCGTGCGGTCTTGGCCCGCTACCATCAGGCCCTGCGGACGATGAGCGCCTATAGCACCGGATCCGGTGAGGTCATCAGGCTCGGCATCCCGTTGGAACTGGCTCCTGACGTGCTCCCCACGGCGCTGGCCAAATTCGCAATGGAATCCCCCAACACGCGCGTCGCTCCGCAGCACCTTTCGACGGCCGCGCAATTCATGGCCTTACGCAGCGATCAACTGGACGTGGGCCTGGTCCGTGAACGGCCGTCCGGGTCGGAATTCGACGCGATGCTGGTCGCTCAAGAACCCCTTGGCGTACTCATCTCATCGAAAGTTGCTGCGCGACTTGCGGGCTCAGACGGCGTCCAGCTGGACCAACTGGCCGAACTGGAATGGATCGGCTTTCCCCGCTCCAGCAGCCCCGCCTGGTATGACGAGCTGACGGGAATCCTCCGCAGCCACGGCGTCGATGTCGGACCGCCGGCGCCTGACGGTCAAGTGCTGATCGCTGCGGTTAAGTTCGCGGCCGTCGACAGCGGATAGGCCTTCGCGTTGGCACCCGAGGGCGGACTGCAACCGCTGCCCGACAACGTGACGTGGTCACCGCTGGTCGGCCAACCAGTGGTGCGCCGCACCTGGGTGGTGTGGCCGGCCGAGTCGCGTCGGCGCGATATCGGCCGGCTGATCGCGTCCTTTCAGCCGCCCGACGGGATCTGACTGAGCAGCGCGTTGAGGCCGTATTCGAAAACCGCGTCGTAGTCGGTGGGGGATTGCAGCGCCTGGACGAGCGCTTGGTCGGGCCAGTCGTCGTCCCACAGCGAGGGATCCTCCTCCTCGTGCTTGGCTCCCCGAACAGCCGAAAACTGCATCACCGCAGACGATATGACGTGAACCTGCACCGCTCGCAGGATGAGTGCGGCGTCGGTTCCGGTCACGCCCAGATCGGCCAGCTGCGCCGCCAACATCTGCTGAATCGGCAGAAACAGCATCGGCGTCCGGTCGCGTTCATGCGCAATGGCAAGCAGGTGTTGTCGGTCGATCAGCGCCCCGCGCTGCGAACGCGCCAGTGACGCAATTCGTTCGACCGCGGTGTCCCCCTCGATGGGCAGATGCGCCATCTCGCTGAGCAATCGGTCGACCAGGCTGTCGAAAAGCTTGTCGCGGCCACCGACATGCCAGTAGATCGACGTGACGGCCACCCCGAGCTCCTCGGCGAGGCCACGCATGGTGAATGCCTCGACGCCGTGCAGTTCGATCAGCCGGGCCGCGGTGTCGAGGATCGCTTCCGCGCTAACGGCCGCTGTCACTGGTCTCACCCCCGGTCATGCGATCTGCTTCGGGGAGCTCAAGATAACGTTCGAGGTTGCGGTGCATATTGATCACCCGGCGTTCCTCGCTGGACAGCGTCAAGTGCGTGAACCCCGGCTGGCGCAGACCGCGCTGAAGTCCCGCCAACACGTTAATGTCCTGGGTCATCACCAGACCGGGCTCGGCCTCATTGGCCGTCATCCGAACGTCGACGGGCTTGATCCGCGGCGCACCCGGCGGCATCCGCGTCCACAACAACATGACAAACTCGCCGTGATCAGGATCAGGCCCCGGACGTGCGGCCATCACCGTCAAGTGATCAGCGTTGGCCAGCAGCGTTAGATTCGGAAAGACGTTGTACTGGTGCAGCCGCATCACCTGATCGGTACTGGCCCAGCTTAAGTCGACTCCGCGCTCGGCAGCGAAAGCTCTTGTCCGCTCGGCGATTACATCTTTGGCCGACTGGCCGTGCTGGGCACCCGGGAACGGCGTGCCCTCCGCCACTCCCATCAGTGCCCCCTGGGTGCAGACGTAGGCGTCCCACACCTCAGCGTCGGTGGGGGTGTGCTTGAGATGCGGGCTTGGCACACCGTACAGCTGCTCGGACTTGCCGGTGTGCCCCCAAATCACCTGCGGGGCATAAACATCATCCATGCACCGGTGCAACTCAGGATGCAACGTCTGGACGTGATAGGTCTCGCAGAACCCGTCGCCGATCGTCTTCCAATTCGCATCGACTTCGATGGTTATTGTCCCGTAGCACCGGAAGTCGCCGAGACCAAGCCATGCGACATCCTGCGGCACCGCCTCCAAGAAGTCGGCCAACGGAGCCGCGTCGATGTCGAGGTTGACGAACACGAGCCTTTCCCAGGTTTCGACGCGAACCGCAACGAGTGGCAGCTCAGACATCTGCAGCGTTCCGAATCCCTTACGGTTCGGGACCCGCTTGAGAACGCCGCACAGATCCCACGTCCAGCCGTGGTAGCCGCAGCGCAGTTCACGCAAACCTGCACCCGAGCCGGCGCACAGCGAGTTGCCGCGATGGCGGCACACGTTCTGGAAGGCCCGAAGCGTCCCGTCGTCGCTGTGAACGATGAGTACCGAGTAAGGGCCGCAACGGTATTCGAAATAGTCGCCGGGCGCGGCAACGTGGTCCACCGTGCAGGCGACCTGCCACACCTTCGGCCACATCCGCTGTACCTCAAGCTGTGCAAACGCGGGGGAGTAGTACCGCTCTGCGGGCACTAGTGTCGGGCGTTGCGGCGGCGTGCCGATCGCGTCCTCTCGCTGGACATGAGGTGCTGCTTGGGTCGTCATCGAAGCGTTCCCCTCGCGTCTGTAACGGTGTTACATTGGCCACTGTAGCGGCTGGCCGGGCAGACAAGGGAGTAATCGTGTTCGACCTCAAAATCACGGGCGGCACCGTCGTGGACGGAACGGGTGCGGACCGATTCGACGCCGACGTTGCGGTCAAAGACGGCAGAATCGTCGAGGTTCGTCGCCGCGGGCCGGGCAGTCCGCCGCTGGAAGGCGAGGCCGCCGACACGATCGACGCGACCGGAAAGATCGTCGCACCCGGATTTGTCGACATTCACACCCACTACGACGGCCAGGTCAGCTGGGACGACATGCTGGAGCCGTCCAGCAGTCACGGTGTAACCACTGTCGTCATGGGTAACTGCGGGGTTGGGTTCGCGCCGGTGCGGCCGGGTCAAGAAGATTGGCTGATCGGCCTGATGGAGGGCGTCGAGGACATACCCGGCGCCGCACTCACCGAGGGCATCTCGTGGGGCTGGGAAAGCTACCCCGAATATCTCGATGTCATCGGGAAGCAAAAATTCGCTGTCGACGTGGGCAGCCAGGTCGCGCACGGCGCGATCCGCGCCTACGCGATGGGCGAGCGCGGCGCCCGCAACGAGCCCGCCTCACCTGACGACATTGCGGCGATGGCGCGCCTCGTGCAGGAGGCTATCGAGGCCGGCGCGCTGGGCTTTTCGACCTCCCGCACCATCGGCCACCGCGCCATCGACGGCGAGCCGGTCCCCGGAACCTATGCCGCAGAAGATGAACTGTTCGGGCTCGGCCGGGCCATGGCGGCCGGCGGCCAAGCGGTCTTCGAGCTGGCTCCGCAGGGAGTGGCGGGCGAGGACATCATCGCGCCCAAGAAGGAACTGGATTGGATGCAACGCCTCGGCGCTGAGATCGACCGGCCGATTTCCTTCGGCATGATCCAGGTGGACAACGCGCCGGACCTGTGGCGCGAACAGCTGGACATCTCGGCGGCCGCCCACGCGTCAGGTAGTCGGTTGTATCCCCAAATCGCCGCGCGACCGTTCGGCATGCTGTTCGGCTTCCCCGGGCATCACGCGTTCACCCACCGCCCAACCTTCCGTCGACTGAAGGCCGAATGCAGTCGCGAGGAGCTCGCCCAACGCCTCGCCGATCCCGCCGTCAAGGCTGCGATCCTGTCCGAGGACGATCTGCCACCGGACCCAAACCTGTTGTTCGACAACATGTTCGCTCTTGCTCAATATTCGCTTGGCCGGTTGTATGCGATGGGTGATCCCCCCGACTACGAGCCGACCGACGACCGGACCGTTGAGAAAATCGCCGCTGAGCGGGGCGAGGATCCACTGGCCACGCTCTACGACTTGATGCTCGAGGCCGACGCAACCTCGATGCTGATGCTGCCGTTCTACAACTACTCCCACGGCAACCACGACGCGATCCGTGAAATGCTCACGCATCCCGCGGGCGTGGTCGGACTGTCCGACGGCGGCGCACACTGCAGCATGATCTGTGACGCGTCGTATCCCACCTTCCTGCTGACGCACTGGGCGCGCGATCGTCACCGCGGCGAAAAACTGCCGCTGGAGTATGTCATCCGCAAACAGTCACGCGATACCGCGCAGCTCTTCGGGCTCTCCGATCGCGGTGTCATCGAAATCGGAAAGCGGGCCGACGTCAACGTGATCGACATGGATGCGCTCACCCTGCACGCCCCCCGGATGGCCTACGACCTGCCGGCCGGTGGCAACCGGCTCGTCCAGGGCGCGTCCGGCTACAGCGCCACGGTCGTCAACGGCGTCGTTACCCGACGCGACGGCGCCGACACCGGCGCGCGCCCCGGCCGGTTGGTGCGCGGCGCGCGCTAGCAACGCTGCTGATGTAGTGCCCCTATCCGTTGGCCTCAACCGCGACTATCACATCAGCCACACGAGTCTCCGCGGGTTTGGTGCGTTTGTTGTGCCCGCCTCCCAGCGACAAATCCGTTGCGCGCCTCACGTTGTCGCTCGAAGGCGGGCAAATTGCGCGTCGGCTCCGCCCGGAGATCTGTGGGGCAGATGTGACAGCGCCGGCCCGGCACGCCGCTGAAGCGACAAATCAGGAGCGCCCCGAGGCGAGCGCTTGGTCGATCAGCGTCTCAGCTGCCGCGCGCGCCTGCGCCCATGGCGACGAGTCGTCTAACGACGTGGCCAGTGCAGCCGCACCCTCATAGAGCACCCCGAGCTCGTTGCCCAGCAGTTGCGGATCGGCGGCGCCAGCCTGTTTGGCCAGCTCAGCCAATCCGTTGATGAAGCCGCGCTTGGTGGCACGGACGATTTCCTGGACCCCCGGCATGGCTCCTGCTGCCTCGACGGCCGCGTTGTGGAACGGGCAGCCCCGCAGCGGTCCGCCGCGCGCGGTCGGCGGTTGGAAAACAGCCAGCAAGCGCTCGCGCGGCGTTTGCTCCTCGTTCTCCATGGGATTGGCGACGCGGTGCTCGATGCTACGCAGATACTCCTCAACCACCGCTGTCTTGCTCGGAAAGTGTTGGTAGAGCGTCCGTTTGGAGACCGACGATTCGGCCGCGAGTCGTTCGACGCCAGTGGCGTTGATGCCGTCCCGATAGAACAACTCCGCGGCAGCATCCAGGATGCGCTGACGCGCGCCACGGCCGCCCTTGGTTGGCGCCTGCTGCTTGCTCATACCTGGAGTATACCGACCGGTTTACATCGGGCGTCAAGTCGTGTACCGTGACCGCGGATGGAAGTACACCAATCGGTTTACTAGGAGTGGACATGACAAATCGATCGCCAGTGGTGCTGGTTACCGGCGTCTCCTCGGGAATCGGCCGGGCTATAGCCAGCGCCTTCGCGGAAAAAGGCTTCGAGGTCTTCGGCACCAGCCGTAACCCGCGAACGACGGAACCGGTCGCCGGAGTGGAATTGGTCCAGCTCGACGTCACCGACGACGCGTCGGTCACCTCGGCGGTATCCACGGTCGTTCAGCGCGCCGGTCGCATCGACATTGTGGTCAACAACGCCGGCGCCGGCGTCTTCGGCGCCGCGGAGGAGACGTCGGTCGGCCAGGCGCAGCAACTGTTCGAGACCAACTTCTTCGGATTGGCGCGGTTGACCCGCGAGGTGCTGCCGTACCTGCGTGCACAGCGCAGTGGTCGCATCATCAACATCGGCTCGGTGCTGGGATTCCTGCCTTCGCCCTACGGCTCGTTTTACGCAGCCTCGAAGCACGCGGTCGAGGGGTACTCGGAGTCCCTCGATCATGAAACCCGCGAATTCGGTGTGCGGGTCTCCGTCGTAGAACCCGGCTACACCAACACCTCGTTCGAGGCCAACGCGACCGATGCCGATTCGCCGCTGGACAGTTACGAGGCCGTTCGCGAGCACGTCAAGCAGGTCATCACCGAGTCGCTGCACAGCGGGGATGATCCCGACGTGGTCGCGCGAGTCGTGGTCAAGGCGGCGACCAGCCGTAGGCCGAAATTGCGGTATCCGGCCGGACCCCTGGCACGGCGGCTGGCATTGCTGAAAAAGTACGCGCCGGCTGGCTTGCTGGACAACGGAATTCGCAAGGCGAACAAGTTGGGCTCAGCACCGAAATCGCATCAGGTGCCACAGAAGGTTTGATAGCTGCCGAAGTCCTCGGGAGCCGGACTGGCGTAGCGCTCGAGGCCCGGACGTTCGTCGTAAGGCGCGGTCACGGCGGCGAGGAGCTGCTCGAGGGGACCCAAGTCGCCCGTCGTCGCCGCGCTCAGAGCTTCCTCGACGAGATGGTTGCGCGGAATGTAGATCGGGTTGGCGCGGTCCATCGACTCGGCGTCCGGGCCCAGCGCTCGCCAGCGCGACATCCAATCGCCGAAGCCGGCTGGCCCGGTGTCGCCGCGAGCAGCCCGGCTGAGCTGGCGGAAAAACGAGGTGTAATCCACCCCGCTCTCTTTCAGCAGGAGCAGCAACTCGTCGACCAAGGATGTGACGACTCCGGCTTCAACGTCAACAGACAGCCCAAGCTTGGCTCGCATCCCCGACGTCCAAGTGGCGTCGTACTCATCGCGGAATGCGCCGAACGACTCCTCGGCGAGCGCAATGCCCTCTTCGACATTGTCGGAGAGCAGCGGGAGAAGTGCCTCGGCGAACCGGGCGAGGTTCCACCCGGCGATGGCGGGCTGATTGCCGTAGGCGTAGCGGCCCCAGTGATCGATCGAGCTGAAGACCGTGTCGGGGTCGTAGGCCTCCATGAAGGCGCATGGTCCGTAGTCGATGGTTTCACCGGAGATTGTCATGTTGTCGGTGTTCATCACCCCGTGGATGAAGCCGATCAGCATCCATCGGGCCACCAGCGACGCCTGGACCCGGGCCACCGCTTCGAACAGCGCGAGATAGGGCCGTTCAGCCTCGGCTGCCGCGGGATAGTGGCGGGCGATGGCGTGGTCGGCCAGCCGTCGCAGCAGGTCAAGGTTGGCGGTAGCCGCGGCATATTGGAAGCTCCCGACCCGCAGGTGGCTGCTGGCCACGCGGGCGAGCACCGCGCCCGGCAGAGGCGTCTCGCGGTATACCGGGCGTCCGGTGCCGACCACTGCCAACGATCGCGTCGTCGGCACACCCAGAGCGTGCATGGCCTCGCTGACGATGTACTCGCGCAGCATCGGTCCGACCGCGGCCAGGCCGTCACCGCCGCGGGCGAACGGCGTGGCGCCCGAACCCTTCAGGTGGATATCGCGAGTGCGCCCGTCGGCGCCGACGAGCTCGCCCAGCAGCAGCGCGCGCCCATCGCCCAACCGCGGCACGTAGCCGCCGAACTGGTGCCCGGCGTAGGCCTGCGCTACCGGAGCGGCGTCGTCGGGAACCAGGTTGCCCACCAAGAAACGCAGCCCGTCCCGACTGCGCAGCCAGGCAGCGTCGAGGCCAAGCTCGGCGGCCAGCGGCTCGTTGAGCGCCAACAGTCGCAGGTCGGGAAAGGTCTCGGCATGCCACCGGACAGCCATCTCCGGCAAGTCGCGGAAGAAGCGGTCTTGCAGGGCAACGGTCGTATCCGGAGCGACGCTCACTTCACCCACACTACGGAGACGCTGCGTTAGCCGAGGGTATGTCCAATCAAATCGCGGGCGCGGTCGAGCATCGACGCGAACGGTCCGACGGCAAAGTTCAACATCGCTGATTCCACGCCGGCATGCGGACGGGTTGGCGCGATAGCCTCAGCCGCCCGTACTGCTACTGTCAGCCGCTTTAGCTCGTCGGCGTCGAGTTCCTTTTGCAACTTAGGGAATTCGTAGGTCTCCTCATGCAGGGCGTGGTCCAGCACCGCATCCCGCAGCTTTGTGAGCTCATCGATGAACTGCTGCGAGGTGATATCGATCTTCTCGATCTTCGACAACAGCTCCTTTGCCTCGTGCTCCTCTTCGAGCCGAGCATCGACGATCGAGTCGATGGCATCCACTTCGCGGCGCACCCGAGGATGTACCACCATTTCCTCGGCTGTCTCGTGCACAGCCAGCAATTGGCGCAACTGCACAAACGGTTTCTCCCGGGCTTGCGGGTCCGTCGCGTGCAGCACTTGGTCGAACATGTCCTCGATGAGGTTGTGCTGTGCTTTCAGGAACGCGACCACTTCGTCGGGCGATTGGATGATCATCTCGGACATGCCACATACCTCCAGCGCTCGAGTTGACGAATGCGAGCACTTGGCACGGCGTACCCCGACAGGATGCGGCTAAACGCTGCGCCGTTGGGCGCTACTCTGCATTCGGCACTAAGTCGAGGAGGCGGTGGCGTGGGTGCTGCGGTCGGCGACGTAGACGACATGGACTTCGAGGACCTGACGTCACCCCGGCTGACCGATGTGCAGCGACAGATTCTCGAGTTCACCGAGGCCAAACACGTCGACCTCGACATTGATCAGATGCTCGCCGAAGCCATTGACCAGGCCTCGGTGGGCGACGACCTGGACGACACCGACGGCTTCACCGAACGGCTGGCCGTGCACGTGGCCGCGATCGAAGCCGACGAGGGCCTGACTCAGCTCACTCGCTCCTCGCTGCGGCAACGGGTGGTTCGCCTGCTGCGCAACCGGCTCTCGCTGACCGATCTCATCAAGCGGTATCCCGAGATCGAGTCGATCCAAATCGAGAAGCCGTTCATCGTCGTTGGGATGCCACGATCCGGTACTACGCATCTGGTCAATCTCATCGCAGCCGATCCGCGCCGGCGCGCGCTGCCGTACTGGGAGAGCCAGGATCCAATCCCGGCGCTCGGCCAAGGCCCCAACATCTTCGGCGTCGATCCCCGCTACGCGCGAGCCAAATCCGAACACGACGCACTCATGGCCAGCGCGCCCGTCGTTGCCGCCATGCACGACCGGTTCCCGGAGGCGATCGAGGAGGAAGTCGAACTCCTCGACCTCGATCTGGCCGGCTACGTTCTGGAATGGCATGCCCGCGTGCCGGACTGGCGCGACTACTACCTTGGCCTCGACCAAAACCGGCACTACGCATACATGAAGAAGGTCTTGCAGGCGTTGACGTTCCTGCGCGGTCCGCAGACGTGGGTGCTGAAAAGTCCGCAGCATTGTGAGCAGCTCGGCCCGCTGATGGCCACCTTCCCGGACGCGACAGTGGCCTTCACGCACCGTGATCCCGTCGCGGTGATCCAGTCCGCGATCACGATGATGGCGTATTCCGACCGACTGCGCCGGACCAGCATCGAACCGGACTGGCTGCTCGACTACTGGAGCGACCGGGTGCACCGGCTGCTCAGCGCGTGCGTGCGTGACCGCGACCTGGTGCCGGTAGAACGCAGCATCGACATCAGCTTCCACCACCTCAACGGCAACGAAATGCCGTTGCTCGACGAGCTTTACCGTCGCGGCGCAGTCGAGTTGACCCCGAAGGTGCGCAAAGGCTTCCAGCGTTATCTGGACGGTAATCCGCGCGGCAAGCACGGACGTATCCGCTACGACCTGCAACGGCACTTCGGCATGTCGCCCGATGAACTCCGCGCCCGGTTCGACTTCTATTTCGACAGGTTCGACGTACGCGCCGAATGAAGGGGAAACAGTGACGTTTGAACCGGTCTATCGCAGCCGGCCGGGCGCCGATGCCATGCGCCCGGCTTCCGCGGAAAAGGCCGAGCAGATCGCCCCGGGACTGTGGTGCTCGCCAGGTTTGTCGAACTCTTACCTGCTGACCACGAATGACGGCCGGGTGATCATCAACACCGGCATGGGGTTTGAGGGGCCGGTGCACCGCGCCAACTTCGACGCCGTCGACCACTCCCCGGTGCGCTACATCATCTTCAGCCAAGGCCATGTGGACCACGTCGGCGGTCTGGACAGCGTGCGAGACCCGGATACAACGGTTGTCGCACAAGCGAATTGGACTTCATGGCGAGACGACAACGAACGCCTGATCCCGTACCGGGCCAGCCGCAGCGCGTTCGCCTTCAAAGACACCTTGGCGACCGGTATCCAGGCCATTCAACGTCGTCTCGGCACCAAACGCCTGCCGGGCCAGAGCGTACCCACTGTCGACCTCGACTTCGAAGACACGCTCACCCTGGAGGTCGGCGGACGGCGCATGGAGTTGATCTCCGTGCCAGGCGGGGAAACCAACGACTCGCTCGTGATCTGGCTACCGGAGGAGCGGATTTGCCTGTGCGGTAATACCTTCGGCCCGCTCTTCGGGCACATTCCCAACCTGGTCACCATGCGCGGCGACCGGTACCGGGACGCGCTGACCGCCATCGCCTCGGTCGAGCGGGTTCGTGATCTGCAACCCGAACTGTTGGTGACCGGCCACTTCGAACCGATCTCGGGGCAGATGCGCATCAACGACGAGCTGACCCGGCTACGCAACGCCATCCAGTACATTCACGACCAGACCGTCGCGGGGATGAACGCCGGCAAAGATGTTCGGACCCTGATGCGCGAGATTAGCTTGCCCGCGGAATTCGAAGTGGGTCAAGGCTATGGAAAAGTCCCCTGGGACGTGCGGGCCATCTGGGAGAACTACTCGGGCTGGTTCCATCATCGGTCGACGACCGAGCTCTACCCGGTGGGGTTCGACGCCGTCAGCGCCGACGTGGTCGCATTGGCCGGCGCCGCCGCGCTTGTGGACCGGGCCCGCGAACATCTGGGCGACGACCGGCCGTTGCACGCGATCCACCTCGCCGAGCTGGTTCCCGCAGACCATCCAGGGGCGCGCGAGGTGCTGCGGAAAGCCCACGAAAAGCTCTTGGCCGAGACCACGAACTTCTGGGAAAGAGCCTGGCTCACCGAACAAATCGCGAGATATAAATGAGAGCTCAAGTCAGTTTTGATTTCACCGGCACCCAGGCGCTGATCACCGGCGGCACCAGCGGGATCGGGCATGCCACAGCCGTGCTGTTTCGGGACGCCGGAGCGCAGGTCACCATCACCGGGACCAAACCGGCCGCAACGGACTACGACGTCGATCTGTCCGGCATGACCTACCACCAGTTGCAGATGACTGATCACGACTCGGTCGATGCATTGGTGCAGAACTTCACCCGGCTTGACGTGCTGGTCAACAACGCAGGCGCGAATTTCCCTGACGGCCTTGATGAGTCAAAGCCGGATGGGTTCGAGGCGTCGGTGGCGCTGAACCTGACCGGTCCTTACCGCTTGACCGTCGGCCTCTACCGAGCGCTGCGGGCGTCGACCGCCAACGGCGGCGCCAGTGTGGTGAATCTGGCGTCGATGTCTGCGCTGCGAGCTGTCCCGCTGGTGCCGGGCTATGGCGCCGCGAAGGCCGGGATCATCGATGTCACCAGAAATCTGGCCGTCAAGTGGGCCGCCAAGGGAATCCGGGTGAATGCGGTTGCGCCCGGGACGATCGACACGCCGATGACCGCGCCGATGCATGTCGCCGAAGAACTAGTCGAGTCCGAGCTGGCTCACATCCCGTTGCGGCGCTTCGGATCCGTGGGGGAGATAGCACCGACGGTGGCTTTCCTGTGCACCGAACAAAGCAGGTACACCAGCGGCGCAGTCTTCGTCGTCGACGGCGCATCCGACTGCGTCTGATATCTCAAAGGATGGCCATGGCATTCGCGTTACGACCCGAGGATTACTACCACACCGGCATTGTGGTGCCCGATCTCGAGGCCGCGATGGCTCGCCTCAGTGCGCTGGCCGGCTACCGGTGGATCACCCCGCTGACCTACACGCTGCCGTTCCGCACTGCGAACGGGACCCGCGAACTTACCTCGACGTTCGTTTACTCGCTGCAGAGCCCGCACGTGGAGCTGATCCAACAGGTGCTCGACAGTCCGTGGATTGCGGCGCCGGGTAACTCGGTCCATCACCTCGGGTATTTCACCGAGGATCTCGCCGAGAGCGCCCGGCTGCTCGAAGCCAACGGTTTCACCTTCGAAGCGACCGCTGACACGTCTCCACCGGATCTGGCGCTGTTCGCCTACTACATCGACGCATTCGGCACCCGCATCGAGATCGTCGATCGCGCGCTGTTTCCCGACTTTCCGGCCTTCCTGCGGTCGGCCGCACCGGCTGAAGCCTGACCGGAGGTCGGAGATGTTACTGACGGTCCTGCGCTTCAATTTCGCGTCGCCGCAAGGAGAGCCACGCAAGCAGAGCGAACTGATCCGTGCCGCACTCGAACTGGCGCAATGGGGCGAGTCACGGGGCATCAGCACGGTGAGCGTCGACGAGCACCACGCCACCGGGCACGGGTGGAGCTGTAACCCGATCATGGCTGCCGGGATGTTCCTCGCACAGACCTCGACGTTGATCGCGAGCGTGGACTGTGCGCTCGGGCCGTTGTGGAATCCGGTCCGGCTCGCTGAAGACATTGCGCTGGTCGACAATATGAGCAGCGGCCGACTGCACACCACGATAGGTCTAGGCTACCGCACCATCGAATATGACGAACTCGGAGTCGATTTCAGCCAGCGCGGCAAGCTGATGGACAGCCTGATCGAGCGAATGCTCTCAGTGTGGTCAGGCACAGGTTCCTGGACGCGGCCACATCCGCCGCTGTACGTCGGGGGAGGCGCGCGCGTCACCGCGCGCCGCGCCGCGCGTTTTCGGTTGCCGCTCAGCATGGCCGACCACCTGCCCGAGGTTGCCGCCTACTATCGCGAGTTGTGCGCGGAGGCCGGGATTGCGCCGCTGATCATCATGCCCGGGCCGATCAACCGCGGCATGATCTACTTGCACGAAGATCCGGACCGGGCCTGGGCCCAGCTCGGTGAGCATATCCTTTGGGAGGCAGTCACTTACGGCGGATGGTCGAAAGACCAACGCTCGCTTATGCACCTGCCCGGGGTTCAGACGCTGGAGGAGGTGAGGGCGTCGGGACGCTACCGCTTTCTAACCCCCGACCAGCTCATCGCCGAAGTCCGCGACAGCACCGACTACGGGCCGATCGTGCTGCACCCTCTGGTCGGCGGCATGCCGGTCGACGAGGCGTGGAAGTCGGTCCAGTTGCTCGTCGACAAGGTCGTGCCCGCGCTGAGCTGACGGAGCACGATGGGTTGGTTGGACTCCAGGAGACTCAATTGCCTCTTGAGTCGCTGGCTCAGGCATAGTTGCCTTCTTCGATTTGACGTCGCATGTGATATCAGTCCGTCCTCCCCGGCCCGTGATATCGCATACGCCACATCTTCCAGCATCACCTCATGGTGGGGCGCTGGTGCAGGCGTGACTGCTGATAGCAGTGATTGGTCAGACACCAGTCCACCCGCGACGTGCAAGGCAGTCAAGCCGCGGTACTGGCAATGCTGCTGCGTAGCGATGATCAATAGTCGTGACGTGCCAACTGAGTATCACCCATGCGGTCGGGCCCGGCGATGGACAGCACCGCCGGGACCATTTCACTGGTGACCACCCCGTGGTCCGCCGTCAACTCGTGGACGATATCGAAGCTGCGCGCAATCCACTCAGGCGTATCAATAATGATCGTCACCACCGGGACGCGTCGTGTCAGCTGGAAAAGCTTGTCGCCGTGGGGTTTATGGTCACCGTGAAATCCCCAGATGCCACGCAGCACGGTCGCGCCGCGCGCCAT
>NZ_JBAPPI010000272.1:0-6220 GCF_049280035.1 Mycobacterium sp.
ATGTCTGCCCCGATATGGCAGACGAAATCATCAGCGAAGCTCCCCTTGGGATCGCCACTGAGACGTGGGTTGCTGCCTGTCTGAGCGCAACTCCAGCGCACAGCCTCGTGACCTCAATCGCGATACCGGAGCGGATCACCGCGCGCGGTACCACCATTGGGCAGGGTCACGACGTACGTGCTCCCGACAGCGACGCTAACCCGAGCATTTCGAGTTCCCACCGCACGAGATCGATCGCGGCCCGCACGTCATTGCGAGACAACAGAATTCGGTTTATATCCGACTGGCTAAGACGGCCAGTTGCCCGCTACTTCTCTTTCTGACATCAGAGCGGTCAGGCTGCAGGAGGGGGAGGCTGGTCGGGCGCAGGAGGGGGCGGCTGATCGCGCGGAATACTGCCGGCGCAACCGCCAGGCGGTGGCGGACCCGGCAGTGGTTCGTCGCCGCCCACGCAATCGTAGTAAAACTGAGGGCCGGCTATGTAGCGAGTCATCCATTGGTGCCAATATGAGCCGTCGGAATATTTTTCGCCATCGCACACGCCCAATTTGCCATAACCAAATCGGCCACCCGGACAATAGCCCTTCGTCATGTCCGGCTGGTGCGGGTCCTGCGGGCCGGGCGGATCTGCGCTTGCAACTGCAGGGTTGAGAACGATCGCCGCAGCAGAAGCTATCCCGACAACGCGTAGGCACATAACCCTGAAGTTCATTTAACTCCTCACCCGGTGGTAGGGATGGCTCCGGCGCAGGGAGGTTGCCCGGGGTCCGCGCAGTCCAGTCCGCATAGGCCTGGCGCGGCAATCACCCACCACTGTTGCGGATGTGGCGATCAGCGCCGCCGCCATCGCCGCCCGCACGACACCAGAGAACGTGGTCCTCAACATTGGTGCTTTCTCCCTCCCACGCCAGCGGGGATGTCGTTAAGCCGCATATCGACCACAAGGTCCGCGGCGTTACGGCTCCTCAGCCAGCTCTATCGATGCCTGCAAGTAGGACAGGTGTTTGACGAGCAGAAGGCGTTCCCGGCCACGACGGACGCGGTCGAATCACGCGGCGCAACCAATGGTCCTGGCCCCCCGGGTACACGCCACGCTGCGTTTACGGCGCTACGCATGGCCACGTAAGCGGTTACCAGCACAGTTACTGGGCGGCGCGCTTCGCGATCGCCGATGCGATGGTTACCGCCTCGTTCGACGGGTTCGTGTTGCAGGTGGTCACATCGATCACGACGTTGTTCTTCGACGTCAGGGCGCGCTGGCAGGAGAGACCGCCCGCCGCGGAGATGCGGGCTGTCAAAGTGCCGCCTTGCGGGGAGACGTCCTCGACCGTCCAGGTGGTGGGGTTGCCGTGGCCAGGATCCAACACGACTGGCGCCGATCGGCACGTCTGCCAAATAGCAGCCTGCTGAGCAACGAGGTCGCCGGCCAACGAAGATGTCGCGAACGTGGTCACCGCGCTGAACACCGTCGTCCGGCTTTGATCATGCAGCGCCTGGACGTAGGTGGCGCGCGATCCCGAGCCCGCGTAGGCGTTTTCGTTCGCCGGGATGACTACTCCGACGCATTGAGCCGGGTCGGCGGTGTCGGTGAACATGCCCGGCCCGGACAGTTTGTCGATCGACTCCAGTCCGGTAGTGCCCATGACCTGACCGACGTAGGCGGGATCGAGCAGCAGTGACGGGAGCGCGGCGTCGCTGATCGCGCGTATCTGAGGCGGAGCAACCGGCGCCGACGGTGTGGTCGGAGCGCTGGATTTGGTCGGTGGGGTAGGGACCGGAACGCCCCCGGGCACGGCCGGCGAATCGTTGTGCCCTGAAGTCGACGCGGCCACCGCAACCGTAATGGCTGCCACCGCCACGGCCGCACCGGCGACCGCGAGCAGCCATCGTTGCGTCTTCGGGCTCTGACCACCGGCTGGCGGCATCCCCCAAGGTGCGGGTGGCGCCCACGCGTTGGGGACGCCCCAGGGACTCGAATGCGGGGGAGCCATCGGGGGAATCGGCCCGGCGTAGTGATTCGGCGAAGCGGGTGCCGCCTGTGCCCACGCTGGCGGTCGCTGCCGAAGAGAAACCGTGGGTTCCTCGGTCGGCCGGCCGAAGCCGCCGTTGCCGTACCGATGAGCCGGCGGGGTGAAGGTTTGGGTCATCTTGCGGCGCTCCTTGTCGGTGGGGAGCCATCTGGCCCCGGAATGCAACGATTCAATCACATAAAACGTAGCGTTGCAATACCGAATCGTAGCACTGGCGTAGCGCAGCGGTTTCGGGTATTTACGCTGGTGAAGAGGCACCTATTGACTTCTAGACGGATCTCCTGCGCAGCGTAGGCCCTCCCAGGGACGTCGCGGCCGAGCCGTTTCTGCAGCGAAACTGTAGCGGCCGAACGCTCGGCTGAGCAGACCGAGGCGCAGGCGTTCACGCAGTATCTGGTCCGGTCAACGAAGGCGGTTGAGTCGGTAGTATGGGCTACCGTTTCGCCGGTGACGCTGAGGCGGAGGAAACGGTCCACGCGGAGGAAGTACTGCTATGACGGGACGCGGCACCGCGGTGCCGATGGCGGCCGGCTCGAGCAATGGCGATGCCCGCATGCACAACCCCATTAGTGCGCCTCGCAATACGCCGCGATCGGATGGCTTGGTCAGTTGATGCCGACAGTGACGGCGGCGGGGGGTGGTGCGTTGAGAGTCGGGGCACGCTCGGTTGGCGTCCCGCCGTCCCGGCGGGGACGGTGGTCGACGGCTGGGCCGCTGGTCGCCGCCGCGGTGATTGCGCTGATGGCAGGTTGCTCGACTGTGGTCGCGGGGCATGCTGTTCAGGCGCCTCAGTCGGGCCCGGCCCAGGTGGACGTGGCGCTGCTGGATCCGGGGAATTACCCGCGACATCCACTCGCGCCGCTGGGCCAGGTCGCCGACGACGGGGCGGGCCGCATCGTGGAGGCCTTGCGGATGGCCAACAATGTTGTGGGCCCCTGGGAGGTGGATCCCAGCATGGTTGTGCAGGCGAAGATAAACACTCGGACGTTGCCCACCACTGACTCTCTTGCGGATTTCTGGGGCCCAGATCTGACGACTGTGGCGGCCGCACACAACTATGTCGGGGGGTTCATCACCCAGCGACTGTCGCCGCCGCCGGCACCCGGAAAGCCGGCCGGAACCGGCAAGGGCAGCAAGATGCTGTGCAACGGGGTATTCCGGTTCGCCAGCCCCGAGGACGCCGCCGCGGCGGCGACCGAGATGGCTGCCAAAGATGCCGCGATGCCGCATCCCGACACGACGGGCAGCCCGCTGCCAATTCCGATCCCACGCCACCCGGACACCACGGCTAACAGTCTGAACCCCAGCGGGGGCTTCGAAGCCGACGTCTTCACGGCGCGCGGGCCCTATGTGCTGTTCCAGGATGCCGGCTCCGGGGAATCCGTGGACGCGCTCGCGCAGATGATCGCCCGCGTGCTGGATCTGCAAGGCCCGTTGATCGATCGCTTCCAGCCAACACCGGCGGATCAGTTCGCCAGTTTGCCGGCAGATCCCACCGGGCTGCTGGCGCGCACCGTGCCGGGCAACCTCAAAGAGGGCGCGGTGTTGGAGCCGCACGCTGCGCTGCACTATCGCCCCAATCCGATTGCGGCGCAGCAGATGTTCACCTCCGCTGGCGTACAACATGTAGCGGTCAATAGGAGCACCGTGTATGAAACTGTCGACAGTACTGGCGCAAATCGTGTTGTCGAAGGTCTCGTGCGCATGGATGTTCCCGGCTACGGTTACAAGTCTGCGGCCGGTATCAATGGGCTACCTTCTGCTCGCTGCTTTGAACTTGGCCAAAAACCCAACGGAAACACCGATATCCGCTACATGTGTGTGGCTGCCGCAGATCGCTACGCGATCCGGGTGACCGCGGCCCAGGAACGCGACGCCCACCAGGTCGTCGCCGCCCAATACCTCATGTTGACGGCCTCATGATCAGCGCGGTGCGCGCCTCGATCGCCGCTTCGATCGCGGTATTCACGGTGGCCGGGTGTAGTGCGACGGTTGCGGGCCGGCCGATCAAAGCGGCCGCACGAGTTGGCGGTAACGGCGTTGATGTGGCGCTGCTCGACCCGGGAAACTACCCGACCAAACCGAAGCCACCCTTCGGCGTGGCCGGCGACGCCACTAAAGGCGCTCGGGTCGAGGCCCGGCGGATGGCCGACAACGTGGTGGGTCCCTGGGAAGTCGACCCGGCCCTGTCGGGTTCCGAGCAGTTCGACACCGGTGTGCAAATGGACCCTGCTGCGTGGCTTAATGCCCCGATCGGTGACGACGTGGCACAGCACAATTTTGTCACCGCATTTTCCAGCGGCCGCTACGCCGAAACCGGCCCCCACAAAGGGCTGTCGCATACCGTGTTGCGGTTCGCCAGCCCCCAAGATGCGTCCGCAGCGGCTGCCGACATGGCCAGCAAAAGCGGCGCCCTGACTATCACCCCTGACGAACCGCCGGTCCCCACCACGCCGATCCCGATTCCGCGGCACCCGGATACCCCGGCGGTGTTCCATGACTACAACTCGGAGGACTTAGCGAACAACGTCAAGGAAGTCCATCACGAGGTCATCGCGATCACGGCGCACGGCCCGTATGTGTTCTACCAGTGGAGCTGGTCGGCCGAGAGTGCCGACACCGCGACCCAAATGGTAGCCACCACACTGGATCTGCAGGGCCCGTTGATCGACCAGTTCAAACCAACTCCAGTCGAGCAGCTGCCCGGGTTGCCGATCGATCCCGGCGGGCTGTTCGCCCGCACCTTGCCCCCGCCAAAAGGAGACGAAACCATTAACGACGGCGTCCTCACCGCCCAGGGGATTTTGCACTTTGAGGGAAACCCTGTGCGCGCGCAAGCGCTGTTCAAATCTGCGGGGCTGCAACAGGTGGGATACAACATCTTGACGTACGTCTACCAAACCCCGGATGCCGCCTCGGCGGACCGCGTCCTGGGCATGCTCGTCGATGACCAAGCCCATACGAAAGACGTTGGCGCGCCAGGCGTTAAGGGTATGCCAGCCGCAAAATGCTTTAGGACACCCAAGAACCCCGCTTTACTTCAAGCGTTTGTCTGCATGGCTACCGCCGGCCGCTACGCCTTTTGGATCCAGGCCGAACACGAGGCCGAGGCCCACCAAGAGACCGCCGCCCAGTACTTGATGCTGACTAAATAGCGAGCCGGAGATGCCGTTATCTGCTGGAACAATTGTGGCGGGCTACCGCATTGAGCGAGTACTGGGCTCTGGCGGCATGGGCACTGTCTATCTGGCACGGCATCGAACACTGCCACGATCTGACGCCTTGAAAATCCTGTCGGCGGAACTGTCCGTCGACACCGAGTTTCGCGCGCGGTTCATCCGTGAAGCCGATTTGGCTGCCACGCTGAATCACCCCAACATCGTCACCATTTTCGACCGCGGCGAAACCGACGACGGGCAGCTGTGGATCGCCATGGAGTTCGTCGACGGCACTGCGGCTGACAGCAAAAAGGTGATCGCACAGATGACGTCGGCACGCGCCGTGTACATCATCAAGGAAATCGCCAAGGCGTTGGACTATGCGCACTCGCGCAAACTGCTGCACCGTGACATTAAACCGGGCAACTTCCTGTTATCAGGCCCCGTCGGGGACCAGGAGCGGGTCCTGTTGGCAGACTTTGGAATCGCGCGAGCCCTCGACGATGCCACCAGTCTCACCGCGACCGGCGCGCTTCTTTTCACTGCCGCCTACGCCGCACCCGAGGCGGTCCAGGGCGGCCCGGTGGACCACCGCGCCGACATATACGCACTGGGCTGCTCACTGTTTCGGCTGGTGACTGGGCGCACCCCCTACGCAGAATTCTCTGGCCTGTCGGCAATGTTGATGGCCCACGTGATGCAGCCAATTCCCCGGGCGACCGCGGTCGCCCCCAACTTGCCGCCCGCCATCGATGACGTAATCGCCCACGCGTTGGCCAAGAATCCAGCCGAGCGCTTTCAAAGCGCGGGCGCATTAGCCGCTGCCGGGGCCGCCGCGCTTGGCGGTCACCCCGCGATTCGGCCACCGACTGGTGCGGAAACACGGGACTGGTCCACGCCCGCGCCTGCCTACCCGCACCCATCGCTGCACCTGCCGTCACACACCAGACCCACGGTGCCCGCCCCGGTCGGCGCGGGCGGGTCGGCACCACCCCAGCAGTACCTCGATGCTCAGCGCCGCGGTCCCGCACC